>JACQAB010000210.1 GCA_016195205.1 Pseudomonadota bacterium | reverse complement strand
TGGCAATGCGGTGATCCATGGCGGTGGTGATTTTGGCGCCGCCGGTGGGCGGCTTGCCGTTGCCATGCACCGTTAGCGTATCGCCTTCCACTTCCAGCTTCACGCCGCAGGCCTGCAGGTTTGAGGCGATCATGTTGAGGCGATCGCTTTCCTTCACGCGCAACTCGCCCAGGCCTTCCATCCCCGTTTTGCCGTTGGCGAAGGAAGCCAGCACCGCCAGCACCGGATATTCATCAATCATGCTGGGCGCGCGGGCAGCCGGCACGCGCACGCCCTTCAATGTGGAGGCCTTGATTTTCAGGTCGGCGACCTTTTCACCGGCCTGAACGCGCGGGTTTTCAAAGGCGATATTCGCGCCCATTTCCTGAAGCGTTTCATAAAACCCGGCCCGTAATGGGTTGATGCCAATGTTTTTCAGAACCAGCTCGGATCCCTGGCAAAGCAGGGCGGCCGCGGTTACAAAAGCGGCGGATGAGGGGTCGCCCGGCACGTCCACCTCGCGCGCCTTTAAAGTTGGATAGCCGCGCAGGCTGATATGCGTTTCGCCGTCGGGGCCTTTTTCAGTAATTACCTGCGCGCCAAAATGCCGCAGCATGGTTTCGGTGTGATCGCGCGTAGCCTGGGTTTCAATCACGGTGGTCAGGCCCTGCGTGTTCAGCGCGCAAAGCAGGATGGCGGATTTCACCTGGGCCGAAGCCACCGGAAGCTTGTAGGTGATGGGCACCGTGTCGCGCGTGCCGATTACGGCCAGTGGCAATCTTCCGCCCGCCCGTGCCATAAAGTTCACGCCCATTTTGCTTAAAGGCTCCATCACCCGGGCCATGGGCCGTTTGCGCAAGGACGCATCGCCGGTGAAAAAACTGGTGAAGCCATGGCTGCCCACCAGGCCCATCAACAACCGCGTGGAGGTGCCGCTATTGCCCAGGTCCAGAACATTGGCGGGCTCGGACAGCGAGCCCACTCCCTGGCCTTCCACCCACCAGCCTTCCGAATCTTTGCCGCTTTGGGCGCCCAAAAGGCGCAGGGCGGCGGCTGTATGCAGCACATCTTCACCCTCCAGCAGCCCGCGGATGCGTGTGCGGCCCAGCGCCAGGGCTCCCAGCATCAACGCCCGGTGCGAGATCGATTTATCGCCGGGAACGCTGGCTATGCCCTTCAAAGGCCCGCAAATACGGCTGTTTAGAGGCTGTGGAGAAGTTTCAGGCATTCAAAAATCCGTGTTTCATTGGATTAGGCATGCTGCACCTGCAAAAAGCAAATATTTGTTAACTATAAGAATAAACGTCCAATTAAATAGTTTCCTTTAGTTTGGGTCGGATGAGTTGGACAATTGATCCGCCGCACAGCAAGGAAGCAAATCAGGCATTGGCACGCACCAAGCTTGATTTAGATCGCCATCACACGCCTTATGACAAGGCGACTGTTGTCGCAGCCAGGGTAAGCCGCCAGCCCGGCCATCCTTTTGGGGGAACATCGGCCGGTGCTTCCGTCGGCACTAGGCCCAGTGTGGCCAATACTGCCAGCTTCCCCGTATAAAAAACCCTTATAATTCCGTGCTTAAACGCGGCATGAAAGTAAAAAACAACTGCTATTAAGCATGTTTTTCAATCATCAATTAAACAGTTTCCCTTAATTTATAGCTATGTCCAGCAAGTATGACAGAGAGCTGACTAAAAATGCCGAGCGGCCGCAGCTTCCTGCTTTAGGACCAGGGTTCTATAGCGCCCCAGGCGGTTTTGGCGCGCCCGAAGCCGATGCTATTGGAGCGCCGCGCGTGTCATCGCGCGGTTCGCGGGGTGGTTCAGGTGAAGCCGGCAGTAGCAATAAAGGCGTGTTCCAGTTTGGTGGGGGAGGTTCCGGCGGGATATCCCCCGGAGGAATGCCTAAAGGCATTCCTACTGCCAACGAAAGAGTTCCTTCCGCGTTCGGCTAAGCCGTTCTCTTAATTTCACAAAATGTTTTTGACAGGCCACGCCGTTCATGGCAAGTCAGCGGCTTCAGAATTATTCCCGCCCGTTTCCGCAAGCTTTTCAAGGAGAGTATCCCGTGGTCAATCCAGAGTGGGGGATCAAGCGCACCTGTCATTCCTGTGGCGCGAAGTATTACGATTTCAAGAAGAAAACGCCGGTTTGCCCCAACTGCAACACGCCGTTCAATCCCGAAGCGCTGTTGAAGTCGCGCCGCCGCGCCGCGCCGGAAGAGAAAGTGGTAAAGGTTGTCCCGCCCAAGGTGGAAGAGGTTGAAATCGAACCCGAAGCGGAAGATAAAGCCGAAGGCACCGGGGTGCCCGAGGATACCGAAGACTTGGGCGGTGACGAAGCCGAAGTGGTCGCGCCCGAGGGAGACGAGGAAGCGTAATCAGATACCAGGTATCAGGGATCAGGGATCAATAAATTGCGGCCAATATTCTTCTTTTGATCCCTGACCTCTGGTTACTGGCCTCTGACTCGCACATCCGCCATCCGCCACAGAAGCTTTCGCGGGCTCCAGGTAAAGGCGCGCATCAGCTTCCACAGTGGAATTTTCCGGGTTTTCTGAACCTCCTGCCTTTTGCGCCAGATGGCGGGCAAGCCTTTTAGCGCCGCCTTCAGCCCATCCCAGCGCGGGTGGAAATATTTTGGATTCATCAGCAGCAGGCACAGTAATGCCGCATGCAACGGCAGCAACGGCCAGAACAGGGCCGGGGGCATGTTTTTGATGAAGGTCCACAAACGGTTACGCGTGCCGTGGAACAAACTGAAATAACTTCGCCGTCCCGTAATGCCCGAGCCTTCGTGCCGCACAAACGCCTCGGACACCTGGATGGCGTGATAACCCTGCAGCCGCAGGCGGAAATTCAAATCCACATCCTCGCAATAACAGAAAAAATCTTCATCAAAGCCGCCCATGGCTTCGAAAACATCACGGCGGATCAGGTAGGCCGCGCCGCACGGGCCCCACACTTCGCCTTCGTCGGGCAAAACCTCGATCCCCCAGTTTTCGCCGCCGCGATAGGGATAGCCGATGAAGGTGTAACAATCGCCCGCGCCATCTAAAAGGTCGGGCGCGGCGTCGTCCAGCTGCGTGCAGCCGAAAAGCACGCAATCAGGGTGGCGCTGCATGGCCTTGACCAGCGTGGCCAGGCATTCATCTTGCATATAGGCGTCGGGATTCAGCAGAAACAGCCATTCGCCCCTGGCTTCGCGCGCGGCCAGATTATTTCCCGCCGCGAAACCAAGATTTTTTCCGGGATAAAGCCAGCGGAAGCGTGCATCGGGCACCGGCGTTTGGCCGGAATGGTCGGTGGAAGCGTTGTCGACGATCAGCATTTCAAAATCGCCGATATTCTGCGCCGCCACGGCCGCCATGCAGCGGCCGATACGCCCCGCGCCGTTATAGTTCACGGTGATGATGGAGAATTTCATGGATTTCAGCGATTTGGGCAAGGTTTCCAAGGTTGGAATAGCAAAGACAGGCTGGACAAAGAATAGCGAAATGGTCGACTATAATCCATGGACAAAAACCGCATCATCATCTTCGACACCACCCTGCGCGACGGCGAGCAATCACCCGGCGCGGCCATGAATTTGGAAGAGAAACTGCGCATCGCCGGCTTGCTGGAAGAGCTGGGCGTCGATGTGATCGAGGCGGGGTTTCCCATCTCCTCGCCGGGCGATTTTCAGGCGGTCAATGAAGTCGCGAAAAAAATAAAGAAATCCACGGTCTGCGGGTTGGCCCGCGCCGCCAAGGCCGATATCGAACGCGTGGCCGAGGCCATCAAGCCCGCCGCGCAAAAACGCATTCACGTGTTCATTTCCACCTCGCCGCTGCACATGAAATTCAAGCTGCAGAAAGAGCCGGAACAGGTGCTTCAGGCCGTGTGGGACGCGGTTTCCTTCGCGCGTAGCCTGTGCGACGACGTGGAGTGGAGCGCCGAAGACGCCGTGCGTTCCGAGCATGATTTTCTGTGCCGCTGCATCGAAATGGCCATTAAGGCCGGCGCGCGCACCGTGAATATCCCTGACACCGTGGGCTATACCACGCCCGATGAATATGGCGCGTTGCTGCGCATGTTGATTGAGCGCGTGCCCAACAGCGGCAAAGCTATTTTCTCCACCCATTGCCATAACGATCTGGGGTTGGCGGTGGCGAATTCGCTGGCCGGCGTCATCAACGGCGCACGGCAGGTGGAATGCACGATCAACGGATTGGGCGAACGCGCCGGCAACGCCGCGCTGGAAGAGGTGGTGATGGCGCTGAAGGTGCGGCATGACCGCATGCCCTTCACCACCGGCATTAAAACCGAAAACATCACCCGCGCCTCACGCCTGGTGTCGCAAATCACCGGTTTCGTGGTGCAGCCGAACAAGGCCATTGTCGGCGCCAATGCCTTCGCGCATGAAAGCGGCGTGCATCAGGACGGCATGATCAAAAACCGCATGACCTATGAAATCATGACGCCGGAATCCGTGGGCCTCACGCATTCCTCGCTGAAGCTGGGCAAACTTTCGGGCCGCAACGCCTTCCGCACCAAGCTGAAAGAGCTGGGATATGAGTTGGGCGATAACGCGTTGGAAGAAGCGTTCCGGCGCTTCAAGGACCTGGCCGACCGCAAGCGCGATATTTTCGATGATGACCTCATCGCCCTGGTGGATGACGAAATGGCCACCGTTCAGGCGCGCATCAAATTCGTAAGCCTTGAAGTTTATGCCGGTTCCAAAGGTCCGCAGAAGGCCACGATGGAGGTTGAGGTTGACGGCAAGCTGAAAAAAGTCACCGCCACCGGCAACGGCCCGGTGGACGCCACCTTCAACGCCATCAAGCAGATTATTCCGCACGAGGCCACGCTGCAGCTTTATCAAGTGCATGCCGTCACCCATGGCACCGACGCGCAGGCGGAAGTGACGGTGCGGTTGGAAGAACACGGCCGCACCGTGAACGGGCAGGGGGCCGACCCCGACACGCTGGTTGCTTCCGCGCGCGCCTATCTGCATGCGCTTACGAAGTTGTTAGTGAAGCGCGAAAAGAAAGCGCCGGATGACATGACGCTGATTTCTTCCTCCGGCGGCCAGGCGGCGGAGTAGTTTTAATTTTAATATTGGAGAAGTCTTATGGCGGCATCCCCACCCAAAGAATCTGCCGAGCAGATACAGGAAAGGGGTTTTCTTCAATATTATAGTGGGGCAAGAGCCCAGTATGATGTGTTCGTACCCTATATCCTTTCCCTGATTGTAGCCTGCATAGGCATCCGTTATAGCGGCGTAAAATTATCGCAGAATGAAGCATTGGCCGCTATGCTTCCCTATAATCTGGCCAGCCTTCTCTATAGCCTGACTGCGTTAACCCTCCTAAAAAGAACTGGACGAAGAGATCGTGCTTTGGCCAACATACGCTCGGGTGTATATGCTGAACAATGTGGCGGGGTGATCGGGCGCTTGGCGAGAACGGCGGCCCTCAGGGATTGTCTTTTACCGTCTCTGACGGAGCGTAGCTTGAGATCGGTCAAACGCCTGCCTGTTTACCTGCGCATGGGGAACGGATAACCTCTCATCCTCTTTTTTCCGGCACATATTCGCGAGCAAAAGATGAAAATTCTGCACGGATTTGTTTTATCGGCGGCCTTGCTTGCGGCATCGTCTGGCGCCTGGGGACAAGCCTCTAAAAGAGTTCCGCAGGTTAAATCTCCCCCCATCAACGGCCAGGAAGCCGCCGGGATTGCCAAAGGCCTGACGCAGGATAAAGCGGCGGGATGCCTTAGCACGGCGATCCAGATCGGCCAGGAAATTCATATGGACGGTGTTTCATGCCAGCGCCCGCCCATGATGCTTGCCGGGGAGGGCGAGGTTATGCTGCCCCAGTTTTGCAAGGTGGCCATCCAGGGGCCGGCCGATCCGGCCACAAAGAAACCGGCGTATAGCATCGCGTTTTCGGCGATTTTTGAATCTTATGATGCGAGTAAGCCCGAAGAACTTCGGGTGTCCAGAAGCGCCCGCTATTTTGTCGGCGACCTCGACAACCCCGGAAAAACGCCTGACTTCCCACCGGATGTCGACGCGGCATTGAAGAAAGCCGGAGCCGAGGTTGCGGCTGCCTGCAATCTGCTTACCGTTCCCTTTATGAAGCCGCCCGAACCTCCGCCGCCAAAGCCGCCGCATCGAGAAGCGATGCGCATGCCGGTTCATTAGCCTTTTTGGCTTTACTCGATAATAAAAATGGATTAAACATGTCCCCCCGAATTTGGGCAGGAACATATTGTCGGCATTAAAAGGAGTTTATTATGAAGCCACGGAAAACAGCCTCAGAGCTTTTACAGCTTGGTCCGTTTGTAGGACGGGGTGCTGACCTCAGCACTCAGGCCATTTGGCCGCGTTCTGCCGTTTTCTTGATTACCAACACGGCTTATCCGGACGGTGGTGTTCGGGCCTTTGCTTTGGGCGCTGATGAATTAAGACAGCTTTCCATCAGAGCTGCAGCAAGTGGTTTGGATGACGGCATTTTTCATTCCGCCGCGCTTACGATTGATTACGGAAATGAAACCACGCCTGGGGAAATCATCACGGATATTATGCATCAAGCTGAAACAGGTGATACTTATGCCGCTGCTCGCAGCCATTCTTTTATGGTAATCTCGGCAAGGATGGATGCGTTGGCATTGGTGCCCAAGCCTCGTTCGCAGCATAGGGGGCGGCGTGCAGGTACAACGGCAGTCGGATCGCTTCAAGACGGCATGAGATAGTTTTTGGGGCTGTCGTAGATAAGGAAAATTATCTACGGTGGCCGGATGGGACTAAGGCGCTGTAAATTAAGCAGGAAGTTGCAGTCGCGGCTGCTGGAATGCTTTGTGCTGGAAGTGACGGCGCGCGCGGCAGCGAATACTTTG
>JACQAB010000209.1 GCA_016195205.1 Pseudomonadota bacterium | reverse complement strand
CAGAAATTATTGCGTGAAGAGCGGCCCAAGGTGGTGGAAACCGTTTCCTGGGCGGCGGGCAACGGCGACCGTTCCGAAAACGGCGATTACATTTATGGCAAAAAGCGCCTGCGCGAGATTGACCGGCGCGTGCGTTATCTTGCCAAGCGCCTGAAAAGCGCCGAGGTGGTGGACTCGAAGCTTCAAAAAAACCATGAGCAGATTTTTTTCGGCGCCACTGTCACTTATGCGCGCGAAAACGGCGAGGCGCGTACGGTGACCCTGGTGGGCGTGGATGAAGCGGATTTGGCCGAGGGCAAAATCAGCTGGATCTCGCCGCTGGCCCATGCCTTGCTGAAGGCCGGCGTTGGCGACGCGGTGAAGCTGTACACCCCCGCCGGAGTTGAGACGATCGAGGTCGTGTCGATCCGTTATGTGGACGCAGAAAAAGCGTGACGCGGATCGCTATACGTTGAATTCCAGCCCCTGTGCCAAAGCGGGCGGCTGGGTACCGTGATAGGTGGTGCTGGTCTGGCGGTGCATATAGGTTTTCCAGCAATCGGAGCCGGATTCGCGCCCGCCACCGGTGTCTTTCTCGCCGCCGAAGGCCCCGCCGATTTCCGCGCCGCTGGTGCCGATATTCACATTGGCAATGCCGCAATCGCTGTATTTTTTGAAATACTCCGCCTCGCGCAGGTCGGTGGTGAAAATGGAGGAGGATAATCCCTGCGGCACGGCGTTGTTTAATTCCACCGCCTGCTTCAGCGTTTTATAGGGCATCACGTAAAGAATGGGCGCGAAGGTTTCCTCGCGCACGATGGCGGTTTGCTTAGGCATTTTCACCAACGCCGGTTCGACGTAATAGGCGTTGGGATACTGCTTGGCCAGCACGCGCTCGCCGAACAGAACCGTACCGCCCTGCTTTTCGGCCATGCGCAGGGCTTTTTGCATGGCGCCGAAGGCCTGTTTGTCAATCAGCGGGCCGACCAGTTTTGAGGGGTCGCGTGGATCGCCGATTTTTGTTTTGGCGATGGCGGCATAGCTTTTCTGCAGCCGCGCAAAAAACGCACTATAGATTTTTTCCTGGACAAACAACCGCCGCGTGGTGGTGCAGCGCTGCCCGGCCGTGCCCACCGCGCCGAACAGCACGCCATGCAGCGCCAAAACCATATCCGCCTTGTCGCTGACGATGATGGCGTTGTTGCCGCCCAGCTCCAGCAATGATTTGCCAAGGCGTTGCGCCACCATGGGCGCCACCTGTTTGCCCATGCGCACGCTGCCCGTGGCGCTGACCAGCGCGACGCGCGGATCGTTCACCATGCCTTGGCCCAGCTTCGCATCGCCCAGCAGGATTTGGCTAAGATGTTTCGGCGCTTTCCCGTAGCGGGTCAGGGCTTTTTCAAAAAGCGCCTGGCAGGCCAGCGCGGTCAGCGGTGTTTTCTCGGATGGCTTCCATACCACCGTGTCGCCACACACGATAGCTAGCACAAAATTCCACGCCCACACCGCCACTGGGAAATTAAAAGCGCTGATCATGCCCACCGGGCCCAGCGGCATCCAGCTTTCCTGCATGATGTGGTTGTCGCGTTCCGAGGCGATGGTGAGACCGTGTAATTGCCGCGACAGACCCACGGCAAAATCGCAGATATCGATCATTTCCTGAACTTCGCCCTGGCCTTCGCCCGTGCCCTTGCCGGATTCCAGGGTGACCAGCTCGCCCAGACTTTTCTTCGCGCGGCGTAACTCTTCGCCGAACAGGCGGATCAGCTCGCCACGCTTGGGGGCGGGAACATCGCGCCAGGCTGCGAAAGCTACCACAGCGTTTTTCAGTTTTAGATCCAGCGTTTTGGGCGTGTCGGTTTTCACGCGGGCCAGGCGGCTGCCATCGATGGGCGAAGAAACCTCGATGCCTGAGGAAGTGTTTTCCAGCTTGACGCCCAGCCTTTTCAGAAGTCCTGAAATATTCATGGCCTACAGCCTTTCCAGTTTCGGGCAATGTTTCAGGAATAGCCGGCCATAGGTGGTGTGCAGAAAATCGGCGAGAGGAATATTTTCCTGTTTCACAAAACCGCGCTGCGGCAACTTGCCTTTGCTGACCAGTTCAATCACCGCCGCCAAAGACGCCGCCGTGCTCCACAAAATGGCGGGGCGGATTCTTCCACCAACGTCCAGCGGATTGTAAGAGGCGACCAGCGTTTTGGTTTGCAGCCTGCCGTTGATTTTACCCTGCGCCGAAACATGGATCAGCACGCGGTCTTCGTCATCGGGCGGCAAAGCATGGCGAAGATGGGCAATGAGTTCATCGGGTTGATCACGGAAACGCAGATCTTCCAGCAATAGCCGCATCCCCGACAAATGGCCGGGATAGCGGATGCTTTTATAATCAAGCGTATCCACCTTTCCGGCGAAGCTTTCCGTAAGAGTGCCAAGGCCGCCGGAGGTGGTGAAAGCCTCATATTCCATGCCGTCGATGCGCAGGATCTCTTCGCCGCGCAGGGCGGGAATTTTTTTGCGTTTGCCGCCAGCGATCACGTCGCAATCGGCAATGTATTCGTTGATCAGCCCTTCCAGCGACCAGTTGCCGGCATAGCCCAATTGTCCGGTGGGGTTTTGCGGTAGCGCCCCCACGCGCAGCTTCAAACTTTCCAGGGTTTTCTTGTCAAAGCGCGCGGCCAGCTGCGCGCCGATGATGGCAATCAGGCCTGGGGCCAAGCCGCATTGTGGAATCATCACCTTTTTTGCGGTGCGCCCCAGTTTTCTGACCGCGGTGGTGGTGGTCACGTCTTCGGTAAGATCGAAATAATGAACCCCGGCTTTATGCGCGGCCTTCGCCACGTTCAGAGTAAGATGAAAAGGCAGGCAGGAAATAACCGCGTCATGCTGTTTCAAAAGTTTTGCCAGCAGGCGAAGGTCGCCGCCATCACCCTGGATGAAGCAGGCGCCCTTGGGCAGCAGGGGGTTTTTGGCGCGATGATCCAGCGCCGTGACCTGCAGCTTCAAACCCTGCAGCATATGCGCCAGCACCGCGCCCACGCCGCCCATTCCGATGATCAAAGGTTTTTTAATGGGCATAGGCCTATCCACGCTTAGTCATTTCAAAAAGATTGGTGGCCTGTTCGCCGAGGAATCCCTGGAAAAGAACCGGCGTGCCATGCGGCCCGGGAACCATGCCGCGTTCGGCCAGCTCGTAATAAGCGTAACTCCAGCGAAGCTTGCCGGGTTTGCCGTTGCTTTCCAGAACATCGCAATCTTCGTCCCAGGCCTGGGTGGAAGATTGGCGCAGCTTGCTGCCGCGCTCGCCCTCGAATTCGCTTTTCATCGGCAGGCCGGCCTGGCGTAGGGCGTTCACCGTGGCTTCAAGATCAGGCCATTCTTTCACCTGCTGATAATTAATGTAGGCCGTGAAATGGTTGACCGAATTACCATGCAGCAGCATCCAGGCGGCGTATTGCGATTCCTTGTTCACCTGTTCCACGGTGGCGCGCTCCGGCGGCTTCCATGGACGGCTGAAAAAATCGGCCAAATGGCCTACCAGCGCGTTTCCTTCGGTATCGCCGATGTTTTTGCCGGATTTAAGATCGGCCAGAAGTTTCAGATCCTGCGCTGAAAGCAAATCGGGAATGTTGGCCACGGTTTCCTTAATCAGCGCGGCGGTTGCGGGCGAAAGCTTTTCTACCTCCAGCTGGCTAATGAAAATTTTGGGATTATGAGGATTAGCGGGATGCTCGTAATGCCAGGAGGCCAGCTTCTTGTCGGTGAAGATATATTGCTCCATCTGACGGTAGCCGAGCGACGTAAAAATCCGTGCCAGCGCTTCCACGCCCGCGGGCTGTTGCCCGGTTTGGGTGTTGAGGGTGCGAAAGGCGATGTGGTCGTTCTGCACTTTTCCGCCGCGCGCCTCGACCATGCTTTGATATTGGCAGGCGTAATCCACGCGGCTTTTGTAACGCGTCCAAAGCGCATCAAGCAGCTGATGAAGAACGGCGGCGCTATCCATGATGGATCTCTATCTTAAGTGGAGCAGGCAACAGAAAGGGGTAGGGCAGACCTGTTATTATGGCCAAAAAACCTTACTAAATCCTTCCAAACCCAGATGAAACAAGGGTTTAGCCTTGTGCAGAAGCCGACCTTATTAATATTTGGGCTTCGGATTCATCTCATCATAATAAATAGGGTTATGACGCAGGTCATGCGTGGGTGAATGCGGCGTGGGCTGCGGTTCCGGCTGTGGCTGCGTTTCCGCGAGAGGGTCCAGTTTCAACCCAGGGAATTGGCCGGGAATATTCTGCAACTGCAAATCAGCCGCCGCCAGATTGTGATGAAAAACAGGATCGAAACCGTGCGAAAGAAGGAATTGCAGTTCGTACCGCGCGTTCATGATCGAGCCGCTCATCCTGTTGCCATCGGGATCTAGGTTTTCGCGGATGCTCATGTCCAGAACTTCGTTCAGCTCGCCCAGCACGTTACGCGCCAGTTCCAGGCGTTTTAAATTCTTGTTCAGCTCAAGCCCCGGTTTGCCGCGCGGATCGGGCGTGATATCCACCTTCAGCATTTCAAACGTCATATCCATCATGCGCAGCCGGGCTTGCAGCAACTGAATGCTTTTAAGGTGGTCGATGCCATCAGTGCCGTAAAGAATGACCAGCACGTCGTCGCGGCTTTCGCACATCCCCACCAGCCGGTCGGAATCAGCTTTTAGCTCGTCGATGCTGATGTAGGCATTGTTTTGTGGAGCCAACAGGGTGGGGTCGATCACCACTGGGCCGCGATGCGTGGGTGGGTGATCCAGAAAATTCTGCATTTCCTCTTCGGGCATGCCCTGGTTCACGCTCAGCACCACGGTGTTCCAGCCATGCAGGTTGCTGTATTGGCGCACCATGTTCTTTAACGTCGAGGTGAATGACGTATCATGCTGGGGAAAAATATGCGGCACGTTTTTGTCAATATCGTGCAGCACCACTTCGACCGGGCCGAAAGTGTCGAAACGCAGCAGGGGACGGGAAAGAGTCATGACCTGTTTTTCTGTTTCCGGCGTTTTATCGGTTTCTTTGCAGGTTCAGGATACTCCCGCAGGCGGTCGGCGTGAATACGTTCAATCGGGTCACGCGGGCGTAGCTGTTTTGCCTGGGCCGCAGTGATCATCGGAAAATGACGTGCGTTATCAATACCGGCTTCCACCTCCCAGCAGTTTTCCTTGCCGCCGATCCAGATTTTTGGGTCAAAACGCCGCATATCGATGGCCGCCGAATAAGTGCGCAGAGTCATTTTGCGTTTGCGGAAATATTCATGGAAATGCGACATGGCCAGCTCACGCAGATTGCGATACACCGGGTCGCGCCAGCGCAGCCACACGTGGTTAGTTTTTGAAATGGCCCCCCAACAGCGGCCCTGGCGGAAGATCGCCACTACATGATCCACGTCACCCGGCGCCTGCATGTCCATCACCAGCGGCGGATGGCCCTGGATCCACAGGGCGCAGGCGGCGACGAAGGCGCCTTCCAGGCAATGCGCGCGGCGTTGCTTTAAAACCTCGGCCACCGAAAGACAGGTGTCGCTTTCGGGCTCGAAGTTGATGGGAATGCGAAGAACAAAATCCTGAATCTGCCGGGGGGTTTTCAGGCGGGCCAACGGCGTAGCCTGCGCGCGCGAAAGGCCAAGCTTCACGCCAAAAGCCACGCGTTGCCGGAAGGGTCTCATGCCTTAAGCTTAGCGCATGGATTGAAACAGGCCAATTTTTAAGGGGAATCCATAAAAGACGCTCCTGGCGCTGTTAATAAAATGCCCATACCGTTTTGCCGTTTTTTAAATTATCAATACGCCATGGTTTACGCGGTTAAAGAGATATTCAAAACCCTTCAGGGCGAAGGCGGGCAAACCGGCCGGGCGGCGGTGTTCTGCCGTTTCGCCGGATGCAACCTGTGGACCGGGCGCGAGGAAGACCGTGCCTCAGCCACCTGCAACTTCTGCGATACCGACTTTGTCGGTACCAACGGCCCGGGCGGCGGGAAATTTGAAGGTGCCGCGCAGCTGGCGCAGGCCATCACTTATATATGGGGGAAAAGCCCCCAGCGGCGGCTGGTGGTTTTCACCGGGGGTGAGCCGCTTTTGCAGTTGGACGCGATTTTGATTGATGAAATGCATAAGCGTGGTTTCGAGGTGGCGGTGGAAACTAATGGCACCGTGGCGGCGCCCGAGAAAATCGACTGGTTGTGTGTCAGCCCCAAGGCTGGCGCAAAGCTGGTGCAAAAACAGGGGCGGGAGTTGAAACTGGTTTACCCGCAGGCAGGCGTAACACCTTCGGATTTCGAGCATCTGGATTTCGATCATTTCTTTCTTCAGCCCATGGACGGGCCGAAGCTGGCCGAAAACACTGTGCGGGTGATTGAATATTGCCTGGCGCATCCGCGCTGGCGCGTCAGCCTGCAAACCCACAAGCTGATGGGTATTCCATGAGCGCGCTGGTTCTTTTTTCCGGAGGCCAAGATTCCACCGCCTGCCTGGCCTGGGCGCTGTCACGTTTCGATGCGGTGCAGACCATTGGTTTCGACTATGGCCAGCGCCATAAGGTGGAATTGGAATGCCGACCGCGGATTCTGGCGCGTTTCCGCGCTGATTTTCCGGAATGGGGAAAGAAGCTGGGCCAGGATCACGTGTTGGATCTAGGCGTTCTGAATGAAGTCAGTGAAACGGCGCTAACCCGTGAAACAGAGATTACCCTGCAGAAAAACGGGTTGCCGAACACCTTCGTGCCAGGGCGGAACCTGCTGTTCTTCACGCTGGCCGCGGCGCTGGCTTACCGGCAAGGCCTCAGCCATCTGGTGGGCGGCATGTGCGAGACTGATTTTTCCGGCTATCCCGATTGCCGCGATGCCACGCTGAAGGCTTTGGAAAAAGCCATTTACCTGGGCATGGATCGCAAATTTGTTCTGGAAACGCCGCTGATGCGTCTTGATAAAGCGGCTACCTGGCAGTTGGCTGAAGAACTAGGTGGTGCCGCATTGGTAGAGCTTATCCGTCTTGAAACGCATAGTTGCTATCGCGGTGAGCGCGGCCACCCGCATGAATGGGGCTATGGCTGTGGCACCTGCCCGGCTTGTGATTTGCGCCGCAAAGGTTATGAAAATTATCGCAAGCTTGCCGCTTAACACCCCGGCAAAAGCTTTTCCAAATAGTCTTTCAGCCAGCGAAGGTCTTCGCCGTAAGAACGAAAGCCGATATAGCCATCGGGGCGGATAAAGCAGGTTCCCCAGCCGCGCATGCCGTAACGCTGAAACAATTCCGGCTCTTTGTCTTTTTCAAAGACATGCACGCGCACATAGCCGGCATAAAGCCGCCGCAGCATTTCGATTTCATTCACGCGATCGAGTTTATCGCAAAAAATCAGCACGTTGGCCTCAACGCCCTTGATCAGTTCAAATAAAGTTCCCTGTTCCAGTTTCGCATCCGGTGCGCGGCGGCCGGCGGCAGGGCCTGAACGAAACGCGGCATCGGCGAAACGCGTGCGCTCAAATACAAACGCGCTTGTGTGATAGCGGATCGCCAGCTGCGACATGAAACGAAATACCTGGGTCCGCAGGCAGTTCAGGTTGAATATCAACGGTATCACAAGAGGAAAAAAGAAATTGCGCAGCGGCGTGGCCAGCGGTCCGCGCGCGGTGACCAGGCCAAACATACGGTCGGTGGTTCTCAATAGAATCTGACCAACACGCCGCCGCTCGGATTGATAGGTGTCCAGCAACGCTTCAATGGCCAGGTTTTTCACCACATAGGCCAGCTTCCAGGCCAGGTTGGTGGCGTCTTGCAGCCCGGTGTTCATGCCCTGCGCGCCCACGGGCGTATGGATATGCGCGGCATCCCCCGCCAGGAAGGCGCGGCCCTTGCGATAATCTTTCGCCGCACGGTGGTGAAGATGAAAACGCGATAGCCACGCCGCATCCAGCAGTTTCACGTTCTGGCACGTCACATCGCGCGCCAGGGCTTCCACTTCCTGCACCGGCGGTGGATTGGGGCCCACGGCATCCTTGAACCGTGCGCCCAGCAAGCGGCTATGGGTTTTGGTCAGGGGCAGTTGCAGCATCAGTCCCGTGGCGCTGAAAAAGAACTTCAGATTGGCAGGATCATAAGGCCATTCCACCTTGGCGTCGGCCAGGACGAATTGCTGCTCATACGGCGCGCCTTCGAAGGGAATGCCCAAGGTTTCGCGCACAAAGCTGTGCGCGCCGTCGCAGCTGACAATATATTTGCATTGCAGCGTTTCGTGTTTTCCGGAAGTTAGATGCAGAATTTCGCATACCACTTCCGGCCCGGTGTCGGCGAAAGAAACCAGCTCGACCTGCCGTTCGATGGTCACGCCATGTTTAACGGCGTCTTCACCCAGAATAATTTCCGTTTCCGATTGCGGAAGAATATGAAAACGCGGGAAGGGTGTATGAAAATTCTGCAGGAAGGTTAAATCGATCTCGGCCCTTTTTTTGCCGTTGACGAAGAACATTCCCTTGTTGGTCAGTTGCATGCGCGAAAGAAAAGCCTCGGCCAGGCCCAGATTCTGGAAAATCTCCATGGTCTTGGCTTGAACGCCGAAGGCGCGTGATTCATGGGTGCGGCTGGCCTGCTTGTCGATCAGGCGCAGGGAAATGCCGTGCCGTGCCAGCTGGCAGGCCATCATCAGCCCGGTGGGGCCCGCGCCGACGATCAGGACATCGCAAGGGGTCGCCATGGCCGGTTACTTTTTCGGAGCCAGGTGAAAATGATGCAACAGCCGGTGCAGCACCGGAAGCAGCAGCAACCCGCCACAGATCAACATGAATAATTGGCTGTAAATGGCGTAGACGGAGGCGAAGATTTTCCCGGCATCGGTTTTAATGTCATTGATTTCACCCATGCCGCCCAAAATCATCGACGCGTTCAAAAGCGAATCCAGCCATGAGAAATGCTCGAAGCTGCGGTAGCCCAGAACGCCCCCCAGCAGTGAAAGAAAAATCAGGCCCAGAATCAGCAGCAGCTGACGCAACAGGCGCATCATAAAAGCGGGGTGTGACAGAAGGGGCTTGGAAGAATGCTCGAACATCCGGGGAATTATAGCTTAAGCCGTGCCTAAAAATAAAATGCACGGCCCAAATGAGGGCCGTGCATGGATCGGGAGCAAACCGGGTTAGCGATAAAAGCGAATCTGGCGAACATGGTGCTGGTGTTCTTCCAGCGTCGGCAGCATCCGTTCGGCAAAGTCGCGCAGGGTCGGGTTACCGCCATGATTGGCATAACTGCGGAATAGTTGCACGGCTTCGTCATGCGCCTGGGTCTGCATGCGTACGTAATTCCAGTCGAAATCCTGGACTGAAGCACGTTCCAGACGCTTTAGCATACTGCGGTGACGCTGGTCCAGGTCGTTGGCCATGCCACGCATGCGGTAGCGGCTGGACATCACCGTATTGCGCAGGTCTTCATCGGCCTGGCGGTGATCTTCGATCATCTGCTGGGCGTAATTACGCACTTCCGGGTTCTGCGAACGTTGCAAGGCCATCCGGCTGGACATGATTTCAAATCCGTTGCTGATCGTGGCATTACGGATAAAGTTGCGCGTCATGGAAGATGCCGGGGCCGCTTCAGCCTGAGGCACAAAGCCGCATAACCCCACGGCAAGCAGGAACAGGGCCAGGTATTTTGTTATTTTCATGATTTCTCCTTAAAGGCAGGGAAGCCGCCAACCTAAAAAGCCGGGTATAAAAAAGCAGTAGGCAAACCTCGTGAAGTTTATAAGTTTTTGCCTATCGTGCTGCAAAATCAGATGGTTCTTGCGGGTTTTTGCACCCGCAAAATGAGATTTGAGCCTGGTTTCCTGCTAATGATTCGTATTGCCGCTAGTACCGGCCGGCCCATAATGGATTCTCCATCTTTTTTAAGGGGGCCTCGATGAATCTTCTTACCAGCCGCAATTGTGCCCTGCTGTTCGGTGCCGTCTTCGTGGCGGTGGGCGTTCTGGGTTTCATCCCCAATCCACTTGTTTCCGAACATGGGTTGTTCATGGTCAACCCGGCGCATAACCTCGTGCATATTCTAACCGGCGCTTTTATGCTTAGCGCGCCGTTGGCCCTTAAAGGCAAGGAAAGCCTGTTTCTTAAAATTGGCGGCGGGCTTTATCTGCTGGTGGCCATTCTGGGCTTCCTGATCAAGGGCGACATGCTGGTGGGGGTGATTATGCTGAGCGACACGGACCGTTATCTTCATGTCCTGCTGGCGGCGGCATTGCTGGGCGCGGGCTTTTTTGCCCGGGACGCGACTTAACCGGGTTCTCGCATAAAAAAACATAAGAATAACCTGGATGTTGCCGGGATTTTCGCCATTTGTGCCCGCATGTGGCGAAGAAAAACACAGATTTTTTATTCGTCCTGGCACAGGATAGGCGAATCCTTGAGGCAAAAGGCTTTAAGGGCACTAACACTAACAACCTCTGTAAGGAGGACCTTATGAAGAACTTTATTTATAGTCTAACGGCGGGTCTTGCGGCGGCGGCGCTGATGGGTTCTCCAGCTTTGGCCAATGGCGTGAATCACCATGACTGTCAGGGCGATACGACGTCTGCTCATTGTCGCGGGCATCATCATCGCCCCATGCCAATGAACGAGTCTTATTACCGGGGTCCCGAACGCGTGGTACCGGTTTATATCGATGACGATGGCGCGCCGCGTCCCATGGCGCCCATGGCCGCGCGCGGTAATGAACTTCCGCCGACCGATGCGGGACGTTGGGATAGCTACTGGGACGTAGGACATTGGGATGAAGCTCGTTGGCCTCAATGATTGAAGGCAAGCTTTTTATGGGAAAGAGCCCCGCTTGCGGGGCTCTTTTTTATGCGTGCGATCAGCGTGGCAGGCATCAGCAGATTTCGGACTCCAAACAACAAATAAAGGGGCAGCCGGCACCCCCCGATGCCAGCTGCCCTGGTCGCGAGAGTGAGCTCTCGCGGAGAAAACAATTTACCTAAAGGGACCGATTGCGTTCGTAGTCGCCTCCGTTATCGTCATGCACCGGGAAGCGCACATACAGGGTCTTTAAGCCGTTGCGGCCCACCGTGAAATCTTGTTTTTTCACGTAACCATCTGCGGCAGCTTGCAGGATATAACGCCCCGGCGGCAGCGCCGCGAGAAGCATGGGCCCTTGCGACACGTTGCTGACCATCACGTTGCCATTGCGGTCAACAATCTGCACATCGACATCCGACAGATAAATACCACCCTCGCCGGTGAAGATGGTTTTCACGCTGTAGTTGCTTTGGATTTTTTCAATCGCCGCGCGGCCCTCTTCACCCACGCCGCCGCTTATGACCGGGGCGTTCATATAAGCCTGGGCGGAACCGCATAACAGCGTTCCCAAGAGGGCAAAAGCCGCAATTTTTTTCATGATGGTCTCCTTTGATTCTGCGTGAATTTCATCTTCCCAGACTCCTTTTCAATTTGCTGTTTGAAGGAGACCTAGAAAATATAAGGGGAGAATAAAAATCTTTTGTTTTCATGGACGCATCCCTACTGAAGAACCGTTGCCTAGGTCGCGAATAAAACATTCATAAATTTACTTGCTCCTGATGAATTCTCCGTCAAACCCCGACTGCAAATTGACAGCCGATGCTTAAGTCTTCCAACAACAACCGCGAGAGATTGCGAAATGCTTATTGAAGTTCACGATGGAGAAGACATGTACGAACCGATTCTGATAGAGAGCGGCGGCGAAAACACCTTAGAAGCAGTGCACGATGAAATCAGCACCGTTCAGGAACAATTCGGCGACTGCCTGCGCGATGAAGACATGGGCCGCGACGAGCTGGAATCCGTCGACCGGTTGTTGCAGGCCCGTAAACCCAGCGATCCAAAAAAAGTTGCCCGCAAAGGCGCCGAGCTGCTGGAGAAAGTAGAGACCCGGCTGAAAACGGCCGCTGCCGATCTGCAAAGATTCGATGATGAAAGCCAGGCTGCGGCGCGTAGCACAGGATACAAGGTCGATCGCCTGGCCAAGGCCCTAAGTGCCATCATGCATGTCAGAAAAAAGCTGGAGGAAGTTTCCGAGTAGTAGGGGAAAGACGAAGAGGAAAACAACAAGGAGGATACCATGAACTTTTATGATCGACGCTTTGATGATTATTTACTGCCCGACAGTGACTCGCTTGAGGAATTGAGCATCTTCGACGAGAACATGCCCTGCGAGCGTACCGAACCTGATGCCGGGCACGAAGAATGGCCGCAAATCTAGTCGGCGTGATTCTTGAATAAGCGTCTTTAACCCACCAAGGAGGATCCTATGAGCAATAATCAAAGATATCTGGCTACATTTGCCGCCGTTGCCGTGGCGGTTGTGCTGCTGGTTTTCCTGCTGCAGTCGCCGAGCAACAGCGACAGTTTGGGATCGCGCGTGAATCGCGCCATCGACAAGGTTTCGGAAGGGGTCCGGGACGCCGGCAAGGAACTGAAACCCGAAAGCCAGAAAACCCTCGGTGAAAAAGTCGGGGATACCGTGGAGGGTGTCGGCAAGGACATTAAAGGGACGAAGTGACCTGAAAAACCCGAAAAAAGCGTTCTTTTAGAACAAACTAGAGAAAAGCGGCTTCAAGCCGCTTTTTTTCTATAATAAGACGAACTTATGGAATTTTTATACCGGAAAGTCGATAGTTGAAATGAGGACATAAATCTTGACTTATCATGCGGATAGAAGAATTTGCCCTCATAAAGGGCGAGGAAAATAGTTATGTCAATGGAACAGGTAAAAACGGGGTGTGTATTGGCCCTGGTGAGCGATCATCCGCGAGTGATCGCGCTGCTGCGAACGGCCAAGCGCTATGCTCAAAAAACCGGCATGCCCTGGCTGGCCGTTCATATCGATGATCATCGGCAAAAATCCGATAAGGAAAGCCAAACACGAATCCTTCAGGCCCTTACTCTGGCGGAAGAGATGGGAGGCGCAACCGAAACACTGGATATCAAAAACTCTGTCGATGGTCTGCGGCACTTCCTGGAGCAACAGGAGGGCCGCAATGTCCCGGTGAAAATGATCTTCGTGGGAGAGTTGGAAAAAAAGAGCTGGATCGAAAACTTACACCCATCTTTTACGGAAAGATTAAAAAAAGCCCTGCCTTGTGCGGTGGAATCCATCCCGTTGGAAGGCAGTGTGTTTATGCACCGTTCCTGGAAGGACTGGCTGCAACTGCGTGATTTGCGCATGAACGAGGTGTTTTACGCCGTGGCGGCCATCGTTATTGCCACCATGGCGATTGAAATTGTCAACTTTTTCATTCCTGAGGCTTTTGGCTCGGCCCTTCGCAACCGGCGCATGATATATGTGATCGCCGCGGCGTTTATCTCCGGGCGTTATGGCCTGGTGCCGGGGATGATCGCGGCGGTGGGCGGCTATCTGACCATGAATTTTCTTTATGTGCAGCCCACCTTCCACACGCTGATCCGCAATGTGGCGGATGTGGTGGATTTGGGGTTGTTCATGGCCGCGGCCTTTATTCTTGGATTGTTAGTGAACCGTCATCGCATCACCGCCGATCAGCGTGAAGAACAGATGAATCGCATGCAGGCGTTGTTCCGCATGTACCGTATCAGCTTCCGAACCCACAGCTATCAGCAGACACTTGAAGCCCTGCATAAGGAACTTTCGGCAATTTTGAAAACAGACATCATTTTTTTCCTGCCGCCGCCCTTTAATCCTGACCGGCTGGAAGCGGCCATGCCTGCCCAGGTCACCTTGGCGCCTGAAGACGAAGCCGCGCTGGATTTATGCTGGCAGGAAGCCAAGATTACCGGCTTTGCCACGCCCTACTATGATAAAAGCGCCTGGCGCTTTAAGCCGTTGCTGACTCCTTCTACCGTCATCGGTGTTCTGGCCATTCATATGAACAGCAAATCGGTGGCCGACGAAGCTTATCGCCGCTTGCGCACGGCCATCGCCGATTCCGTGGCGCTTATCCTTGAGCGCCTGATGATGGGCCAGGCCATGGAAGATGTGCGCCTGCGCGAGGAGCGCGAAAAACTTCGCTCCATGCTTTTGTCCAGCGTGTCGCACGACCTGAAAACGCCGCTGGCGTCGGTGATCGGCTCACTCAGCGTGTATCGCTCGATCGGCGCCCAACTTCCCGAAGCCCAGCGCCTTATGTTGATTCAAACCGCGCTGGAAGAAGCGCAGCGCCTGGACAGCTTCATCACCAATATTCTGGACATGACGCGCCTGGAAAGTGGACAGATCCGCTTCAAGCAGGAATGGGTCAGGCCTTCCGAGCTGATGCGCAGCGTGGAAAAACGCCTGCGCGGGCGGCTGCATTATCATCATCTGGAGATCCAGAAAAGCGATGGAGATGAGAACGAAATCTGCATCGACATGATGATGACCGAACAGGTGTTGCAGAACATTCTGGATAACGCCGCCAAATACACGCCGCGCGGCACGCATATTGAAGTGAAGTGGCGCGTGGAAAATGGCCAATTTCATTTCGAGGTGCGCGACCGCGGGCCCGGCATTCCCGAAGGCCATCTCGACAAGATTTTCGACAAATACGCCCGCATCAAGCGCCAGGACAGCCAGGTGGCCGGCACGGGGCTGGGGTTGGCCATTGCCCGCAGCGTGATGCAGGCGCAGGGCGGCGGCATTACCGCCAGCAATCATGCCGAAGGGGGCGCGGTATTCACCATAACTTTACCTAGATGGCGCAAGGTGAGCGCGCAGGATGAAAAACGGGTAGCGTAATGGAATTGCGTGACAAAAAAATTCTTGTGATCGACGATGCGGTGCCTATCCGCACGTTTCTGCGTATTTCGCTGCAGGCGCAAGGGGTGTCTTATTTTGAAGCCGGCACCGCTGCGGGCGGCCTGCAGATGTGCGCCGAGGTGAAACCCGACGTGGTGGTGCTTGACCTTGGCCTGCCCGATGCCGACGGATTGGATATTCTAGCCGATCTGAAAAAGAAAACCGCCAACGGCCATTTTCCTTCGGTGGTGGTGCTGACGGTACGCAAAGAACAGGCCATGATCAGCCGGGCTTATGCCTTGGGCGCCGATGCTTATCTTACCAAGCCTTTTTTAATGGAAGATTTGTTGGATTTGATCCAAGCGCAGCTCCAAATGTCATCGCCGGCTGTCTCCCCTCAACCGCCACAATAAAAAACGCATTTTTATTTTCCGCTTATAGTTTTCCTATGCGCATCTGATCGCATTTTAAGAAGAATCCTCTTACCGTGCCTTGAAGAATCCACGAAGAAGGCCTGTCTTGGCCCTCTTCATTAAGGCAAAGGGAACGAAAGGGAGGCAGGCGATGAACAAAATAACCGCGGCTTTGGCCACCTGCTGTTTCGCGCTTACGCTTTTCGTCGCTTTTACGCATGCCTTGCATGCTCAGGACATCATCGACCGCCCCAAGCCTTTGGCGATATTCCAGCTGACCCGGCTGGATGCTGCGAATTCAGAAATGAAATCGGAAATCATCCTTCAACGGAATCTTTGCAGTTCAAAACGCATCTCTGACCAGCACGAAGAAGCGGCCGGGACAGTTGGATGCCTTATCCCGGTGGAAAGGCCAATCCTTTCCGCCGGGATTCCCGTAATTAAAGTGAAAAGAGTAGAGTAAGGGGCTTAAACCCCTTTCATGTGTTATCCCGCACGTTTCTTTACGTATCTTAGGATCTCGCTGGAATTGGTTTCCAGAATAGTACCCATTAGCGAAGTAGCATCCCGCAGGCGGGCGACCTGCCCTTTCAGCTTTTTCTTGGCAAGAAGGATGGCCGCGGGCCCGGCATAGGGTTCAATTTGCTCCACTAGGCTTGACAGCGTTGCCAAAAGCCCCTGCATTTCCTCGGACAGCGCGTGAAGTTCGCGCCGTTGCAAGGGACGGGCTTCGGAAGAACCAGAGAAATGTTTAAGGGATGTCATGCCGTTCAGGTTTTGCGCGAAACATGGTTTCTTCATGCTGAAACAGGGGCAAATCGCGAAAGTAACTTTGGACGAATTCTAGTTTTTTACTTTTCCAAGGGGATATTTCGCGTGGGCAATAAAAAACAGGAGAACCATGCCCGAAGACATGGCTCCCCTGTTTAGGATTTTTACGCAACCAGGTTAAACCGGCGGTATGGCCCGCCGTCTTGTCCACCACGGTGTAGATCAGCGTGGCGATAGACAGCACCACAAACAGGATACACAGGAACTTGGCGATGGAAGCCAAGGCCCCGGCCAACTCTGTAAAGCCGAGGATGGCCGCTACGATCGCCAGCAGGAAAAACGTAGAGGCATAACTTAGGTCCCTTCCGTTTCTCCTTATCTCCAAACAGGTTTGCCAAGGTCAACCTGGTCGGGCTTGGTGACGGCGCCGGCAATACCACCTGCCGCGGCACCAATAGCCGCACCCATAGCTGGGTTACCCGCTGCAGCGCCAATCGCGGCGCCCGAGGCGGCACCCAATCCGGCACCGCTAATGGCACGATCAGCTGGATTTGTACCGCAAGCCGTTAATAGAACAGCCATCGCGGCCACCGGGGCAAAGCGTGTGAAGGACATAATCATGTTAGCTCCTTTCTTGTTTTTATGGCATAGAGCCATGCGCCGTTTTGGCGCGCAGGTTTCACGGTGTCAGAAGGGGTGTAAGGAGTCGATGCGTCCACGCCTTAATTGCATCAGCGGGACATAAAAGATTCATGCTCATTCAGGGCAATCTTATCGACGCTTTAGGTTTAATAGGGTGCTTTTTATTTTACGCGCCCGACGCCGCTTTCAGTTCCGGCGTGTCTTTGTCTGGCAGGTTGGCGTTCGCAGCATCCGCGCTGAGAATCTCCATGCGATAGCCGATTCCCGGTTCGGTAACAATGTAAGCCGGATCGGAAACGTCGCGTTCGATCTTCTCGCGCACCTGGCTGACATAGACACGCAGGTATTGCATGTCTTCGCCATGCGCCGGGCCCCACACATCTTTCAGGATCTGCTTGTGGGTCAGCATCTTGCCACGGTGCAGCATGAAATAGCGCAGCAGCTCATATTCCTTGGGTGTGAACAGGGTTTTCTGGCCGTTCAGGAACACCTCGTGGCGCACCAGGTCCATGCGGATGGCGCCATTGGTCAGTTCCGGCTCGCCCGCTTCCTGGGTGATGGCCTTGCGCAGATTCGCTTGCACCCGGGCCAGCAGAACATCGGGATTAAAGGGTTTGGTAACATAGTCGTCGGCACCCAGATCAAGGGCCTTTACGATTTCATCGTCTTCGCTGCGTACCGAGCAGACGATAATGGGCGATTGCGACCACTCGCGAATCTTCTGAATCAGCTCCTTGCCGTCCATATCGGGCAGGCCCAGATCCAGCACAATTAATTCAGGTTTCACGGATCCGGCAAGGCGCGCGGCTTCGCGGCCATTGTCGCAATCCACGACTTTATAGCCACGGCTTTCCAGCGCGATGGTCAGCAGTTTGCGGATGGGTGGCTCGTCCTCAATGATGAGGATGGTGTCTTTTTTCAGATTCATCCTGGTGGCCCTTCGGCGTTAGGGGAGATTAAGAGAAGCTGAACCCTAGCCTATGTCTTATAAAGAACCCATAAGGAATTGAAAGTTAACAAGAGCAGTTAACCTTTGATCGGCTTCATATTTTACGGCGGGCTTATTTTTTTATTTCTTACTCTTTTCCACCTGGTCGTAAACATAACCCGCGGCGGCGCCCGCCCCCGCGCCAATGGCCGTGCCGCAGGCCACGCAGCCGCCGGTCATCAGCGTAACGGCGGCGCCGGTGCCCGCGCCGATGGCCGTGCCGGACACCACGCGCTGCTGCGTGGGCGTCATGTCACTGCAGGCGGAAAGAACCAAAGCGGTCGGCAGAAGAAATGTGGCGATGGAAAAGCGGCTGCGCAGGATGGGGTTCATGGTCATTCTCCAAGAAAAAGGCAGGTGATTTGTCAGCCTAATCCACACAGAGAATCGGATTCAAGATTGCCTAGGATTCGCCCGGTTTATTAAAAACCCCGGGTGAAGCGGAACATTACCGCCTGGTCGGTGGCGCCCGGTATGTTGTTGGCATCGTTGCGGAATTCGAAAGCGAAGCTGGCTGTGGTGTTTTCCGCCAGGGGGCGCGTATAACCCAGCGCAAAATCGGTTTCCATGCCCTTCGGCGCAAGGTTCACCTTTTCGTGGCTATAGACCGGATCGCCGGTTTCCGGATCGGCACCCACGGGCACATTCATCGAGGCATTGCCCGCAAGCACATGCAGCGGCTGGCGGATCGACGCAGTCAGCGTGTCTTTCACGCCGGTCAGGTTGTCTTTGCGCAGGGCAATGCCGAATCCGGCGCTGGTCAGGCGCGAAGTGCTTGCGATCAGGCTGTTCGGGTTATGACCCGGCTCGGTAGAAGCCACGGTGGCATCAAAGCCAATCTGTAGCCCATCGCCCAGGTTGTAATTCGCGCTCATACCCACGGCCATGGTGGTGGCGTTCTCACCCATGCGCAGATAGCCCGCCGTGGCCGAACCCAGCAGCGCGTTCTTCTCTTTCAGGAAAGAAGTGCTGAGCGACACATCCAGGTCATCCGCCGCGTTGAAGGTATAGGCCGCCGCAAAACCCTGTGAGGAAATCTCATTCCCCATCAGCATGGTTTTCGTTTCGTCCTTGCCGGTCATTACGCTGAAAGCCAGGCGTTGTTTGCCACCCAGGCTAAAGCCACCACTGGCGAAACCGGCCCCGGTGTTCAGCGCCAGCAGGCTGCCTGCGCCGGCCATGCTGCTGTCGAAGAAGGCAGTCTTTGAACCCCAACGCGCATCGTTGAAAGAGAAAGCCGCGCCTGTGCCGCGTCCGCCACCCATGTAATTACCCTGGGTGTAAAAGCCCATTGACCATTCATCGGAAGGCGCTGAAGGACCTTGCGTAAATCCGCCACGGCGCAAAGCTTCGGAAGGCACCATGGAAGCCGGGCGGCTTTGAGCCAAAGAAGCCGTCATCCATGAACCTTCGCCGAAATCGGTGAAGCTGCGGCCGCTTTCGCCGCTGCTTCCCGCCGTGCGCGAATACACCGAGACACTGACATTGGTGCTGGACGTGTTGCTGACGCTGGATGACATCTTGACCGGGAAGTCGCGCTTGAAGTTGTCATAGCCCACGCCCTTGGACAGCGCCTGCTTGATGGCGGCGGCATTCACCCCGCCATTCGCCTGCAACTGAGCCTGGGAAATGGGAATGGTTTTACCGTTCACCGTGATGCTCAACCCGCCCACGGGCTGGAAGGCCTGGTCGACGCGCATGAAGCCGCTGCCATAGGTGGCATCCACACCTGCCGCGCCGAGATCCTGCGTGCTGGCAAGAAGCACCGAAGCCACGGTGCCATTGGTAATCAGGAAGGGCCAGCGCGCCGCCACCAATCCCGCCGCGCCCGCGGCCTGCGGTGCCGCCATGGAGGTGCCCGACATCATGGTGAGGTAATGATACCCGGCGTCATCGTGATAATTGCTGGCGCCATACAGGGCTTCGCCATCGGCCATCATCCAGCGGCTGGCATAGGAATAGAATTTCCCAGTGCTCGAGGTAAAACCGCCCGTGCCTGGCTTGGTTGAGAAGTAGCTGATGTTTTTATAGGCGTTGGTGGAACCCATCAGGATCAAGTTTTGAATGGCCTTGTCGGTCAGGCCTTTGACCTTTGCGCCTTTCTGAAAGGCCGCCCCGTCATTGCCACCCGCGAAGACAATGATCACGCCCTTGGCCGCCGCTGCATTAATGGCGCCGATAAGATCTGAGGTAGGGATGAACGTCATGCTGAGGTTCAAAACCTGCGCCCCCTTGCTGACGGCGTAGGTAATGCCCCTGGCCACGTCGCTGACCAGGCCCGAGCCTTGCGAATTTAAAGCCTTCACCTCGATCGCCTTGCCTTGCGGGGCGACCCCGTAAAACTTGCCTGGCACGTTACCGATAATCTCGCTGGTTACGAAAGTGCCGTGGCCGTTATCGTCGGTGTAGGAAAGGCTCTGGTTGCATCTCGAAATTTCACAGGCGCTTTTGCTTTTATCGACCCGGCCACTGAAGCCAACCCAATCCGCCGCGCCGCCTGTATCAATGATGCCGAAGGTAATACCCGCGCCGCCGTTTGCTTGGGCCTGAACCGTGGAAGTGACGCCGATCAGGTTTAGATGTTGCTGGAGGTTTTGCGCCTGGGCCGGGCTGATAAACAGTGCGGTCAGGGCAAGAGCGGCTAGGAATTTTGTGTACATGACGGTGTTCCTGATGCGCCGTAGCGCAACTTAATTTTCTGGAAACACCTTTGGCCTTGGTCACCGCTTTGAATTGCGCGGAAAAAACAGGCCGCAGTACACAAGGGTTAAGAATAAAGATTCGTCTTTAAAGGAAGGTTAATGCTGAAATTGAGCGGGTTTGAGAAAAACGAGATAACGCAAAGCGTTAGATAGAAAAGAATGCTTTGAATTTACGCGTATCGTGCAGAAATATGCTTTTTCTGTGGAAAATGACAATTAGATTAAATGCAAAGCATTTAACTAATTGTCATCCCGGCCAAGCGAGCGTAGCGAGCGTGAGCCGGGATCCCATTTGTTTTCTGGAAAAAGGAATAAAATGGGATCCCGGATAATCGCTTCGCGATTTCCGGGATGACATGAGAGGGTTAAGCCTCGCATTGCTCGGGATGTGCGCCTGAAAAGCTTACGAATCCGCCGGTAAGATTCTTTCCATTCGTAAAACCCAGCTTGCGCAGATGTTGCAGGGCTTTTTTACTGCGCGTGCCGCCGCGGCAATACACGATCAGGTCACCCTCACGCGGCAGTTCCGGCGCGGTTTGCGAAAGCAGCGTGCCGAGTGGAATATGCTTGGCGGCGCGCACATGGCCTTCGCTCCATTCGTGCGGTTCACGCACATCAAGAAAGAAAGGCATTTTCAGCTTCACGGCGTCTTCAGCGCTGATTTCGGGAATCGATGGATCGGAGGCGGAAAAGGTGGAACAGGCGTTGTTGGATATGGTCAGCCTTATGTTTTCGGGTTTTGTTGAACATATAGGGCAGCTTGGCGAAGAGGCTAGCGCCATCTCGTGGATCTGCCAATCGCGTGCGTCCAGCATCAGCAATTTTCCAAGCAGGGGCGTAAGCTGGGGGCGTTTGGCGGCAAGCTTCAACACTTCCACCGCTTGCAAGGCACCCACCACGCCGACGAAGGCGCCCAGCACCCCGGCCTCGGCGCAATTGGCCACCGGGTTTTTCGGCGCCTCGCCATACAGGCAGCGGTAACAGGGGCCATGCTTGCTGTGAAAAACACTTACCTGCCCTTCGAAGCCTAGCACCGCGCCATAGACCCAGGGTTTGTCCAGCTTCGCCGCCGCGTCATTGATAAGAAACTTGGCGGCGAAGTTGTCGCTGCCATCCAGAATGATGTCGTATTCCGCAAACAGCGCCAGTGCATTTTCAGGCGAAAGGCGCGTGGCATGTACCTTCACGCCGATTTCCGGGTTTAATCCTCGCAGCGCGGCGGCGGCCAGTTCGGCCTTGGGTTTTCCGGCTTCGGCGGTTTTGAAAAGCACCTGGCGCTGCAGGTTGGAAAGCTCTACCTGGTCGTCGTCGCAGATGCCAAGGGTGCCTACACCCGCCGCCGCCAGATAGGGCAGCGCGGCGCAGCCAAGCCCGCCCGCGCCGATGCAAAGAACCCGTGCTTTTTGCAGGGCGGCCTGTCCTTCGGTCCCTAGTTCCGGCAAGATGATTTGACGTGAATAGCGCATCTTTTGAATATAGCACGCCTGTGCTTGACCAGAAAGCCTTCACTCTATTTCATGGAGCAGGAAAGCTTTTTTCATGATACCTGCCGCTCAAGCCCCTCAAGACAATCCAGAAAATCCTCCGCCCGAAAAAACGGAAGAAGCGGAAGAAAAACCCGCGCCCAAGCCTGCCAAACCTTTGCCGGCCTGGGTTCCCGCGGCGGTGATGGGCCTGTTCCTGTTCCTGACCGTGGGCGTGGGTTACGTGATCTGGCTGGTTGTCAATACTTGGCATCTGGTGCGCGATGATTTCACCCATATGTCTTCCGGGCGGGTCGTGGAAAAACAGCGCTATGAAGATGCGCTGGGCTGGGGCAGCGAGCTGATGGTCGATAAAAAACCCGGCAAACCGGCGCGCATTCGCTTCCTTCTGCATGACAGCGCCCGCCACCCCATTACCGATGCTGTCGTGGAGATCCTGATGACCCAGTCTCAAACCCCTGGCGCTAAGCCCGTCAGCGCCGCTCTAAAAATGGACGAACCGGGTGTTTACCGCGGCGAGGTGGAGATGGAAGGCAGCGGCCTTTGGGAAGCGCAGATCCGCGTAACCCAGGGCAAGAATTCCTATCAGGTCACGCAGCGAGTCATGGTGCCCTGAACGTTGCCCAAAAAAAGCGGGGCCCCGAAGGGCCCCGCTGATATCAAGCAAACCAAGATTACTTCTTAGGTGTGGCCTTGGCAGGAGCGGTTTTGCCGGAAGCCATGGGCATTACAACCTTCTTCGCTTTGTGACCCATGCGCGTGGTCTTCATGTAGTTGACTTCCACCTCCACCCGGCGGTCGGGCTGCAGGCAGGCGATCAACTCAGCGCGCTGAAGATTGTCGGCGCAGTGGGTGGATGGACGATCCTCACCGAACCAGCGAACCTTGGCCACCGACACATTCTTGAAGCCCTGCGCGATCAGGTAGTCACGCACGCTCAAGGCGCGTCTCTTGGAAAGAGCTTCGTTGTAGCTCTTCGAACCGATACGGTCGGCATAGCCTATGATCGAAAGGCTTTGAACATCCTGTTCATTGTGCAGGATGCCGGCCAGGCTATCCAGCTTGCCTTGCGCTTCGGATGTCAGGTTCGACTTGTTGAATTCGAAATAGACGGTGCGCTCTTCCAGGCTGATGCCACGGCGCATGCCCAGGCACTCGGCATCGCTGCCGGCCCAAGAGGTCAATACGCATTGGCCGGAAAGCATGCTGCGCACGGGCTGGCCCCTGACGTCACGCACAGCGGCGAAAACATCAGAATTGTTGTGGGCAAAGGCCGGAAGGCCACAGAACACCAGAGCGGCTGCAAATATGGCGCTAAGGACGACATGACGGGACTGCATTTTTCTTCTCCTTTTGGTTCATGTCCTCCACGTTGGAGGCATGACGATCAATGGGAATAATCCTGCAGATTCAAATAATGGAACGCGCCTTAATAGCCAAGTAAAAAGCCCGAAACTCAGATATGTAGGCAGAGGGCTAGAACAAAAAAGTCGCAATTCACGCAGTAGATGAAGAAAAACGGGGGTTTTGCGACGAAGTTTATGCTTAGCTTACGCGACGGAATCGCAGGAAAAGACGCGGTTTTAACTTATATTGACGGCAAAAAACATGAAGGGTGTCACCCAAATGCATCAGGGGTGTGTTAAGGACAAGAAATTACGTTAAACCTCTGGGATGAAAGCACTTCTCTCGGACTTCGATTTTGATCTGCCGCAAAGATGCATCGCCATGCATCCGGCCAGCCCGCGCGACCATGCGCGGCTGCTGCATGTGCCGGGGCAGGGGGATTTTGCCCATTGTCATGTCTATGACCTGCCTGGTTTGCTGCGGGTGGGTGATGTGCTGGTGGTGAATAACAGCAAGGTGATCCTCGCCCGGCTTTATGGAAAGCGTGGGCTGGCGAAAGTTGAATTCCTGCTTCACCGCCGCCTGAAAGAAGAAGTGTGGGAGGCTTTTGCCCGCCCAGCCAAGCGTTTACGCGTGAATGATGAAGTGGTTTTTGCGGAAGGTTTCTCGGCGCGCGTCGCGACGATAAAGCAGGACGGGCTGGTTGATTTAAGTTTCAACCAGATAGGCGAAGTTTTTCATGCGCTTCTGCAGCGCCATGGGCAGGTGCCGCTGCCGCCTTATATTCGCCGTGCGCAGGTTTCGGCCGATCATACCGACTATCAAACCATCTATGCCCGGAACGAGGGGTCGGTCGCCGCCCCCACGGCCGGGCTGCATTTCACTCCGGCGCTTCTGGAAAAGCTGAAGGAGAAGGGCGTGGGATGGGCCCAGCTCACGCTGCATGTGGGCGGCGGCACGTTTCTGCCCGTGCGCGAAGAGAATATCGAGGCGCATATCATGCATGCCGAATGGGGAGAGGTTTCCTCCGAGGCCGCGGCCACCATCAATGCCACGCGCGAAAAAGGCGGGCGGGTGGTGGCGGTGGGAACGACATCCTGCCGGTTGCTGGAAACCGCGTCTGACGAAAACGGACGTTTAAAAGAGTGGCGCGGTGAGACGCAGATCTTCATCCGGCCCGGTTATCGCTTCAAAGCGGTGGATGCGCTGCTTACCAATTTTCATCTGCCGCGCAGCACGCTGTTCATGCTGACTTGCGCCTTTGCCGGAACCGACCGCCTTAAAGCCGCCTATGCCGAGGCGATTGCGAAAGATTATCGTTTTTATTCCTATGGGGATGCCTGTTTTCTGGAGAGAAACCCTTAATTCTTTCACGTTTTTGGTTT
>JACQAB010000208.1 GCA_016195205.1 Pseudomonadota bacterium | reverse complement strand
CGCCCAGCTCGTGCACCGTTTCCACGAAACGCTTGGTTTCCTCGATATCCAAAATGGCCGCGGTTTCGGTGATTTCCACGGTCAGGCGCTTGGCCACCTCGGGCAGGCTTTTCAGCTTGGCGCGCATGATGTCGGGCCAGCCTTTTTGCGAAGCGGTAAGCCCGGATACGTTGATGGCTAGATTCAGGGCCGGGTCGGCCTGCAGCGCTTCCACCGCCAGATCCAGCACCTTGCGGTCGACAATATTGGCCAAGCCAAATTGCTCGACGATGGGAATAAACAGACCGGCGGGGATGTATTCGCCTTTCTCGTTCAGCATGCGGATCAGGGCTTCGAAAGAAACGATGGCGCCGGTGGAAGCATCAATCAGTGGTTGATAGGCCAGGCGCACCCCGCCGTTTTTCAGGGCCGCCAGGGTTTGTTGGCCGATTTCCAGGGCGCGGCGATGCGCCTTCACCCGCTCTTCCGAAGGTTTGTATTCCACATAGGAATTGCGGCCCTGGCGCTGGGCCTCGCGTAACGCTTGTTCGGCGCGGATCATCGCTTCCCAGGCCGCTTCCACCGAGGCCGGGGCAATCACCCCGCCCATGGAAACCGAAACCTGCACGGGACACACCGGGCTTTCTACCGGTTCATCGCGGAAAGAGGCCAGCAGCTTTTCGGCGATTTCAGCCAAACGCTTGGAAGGGCAATCACGCACCACCAACCCGAACTGGTCGCCGCCTACCCGGCCGATTTCACTGCCCTGGGGCATGAATTTACGCAGGCGCTTGAACACGCCCAGAATCACGCGATCGGCGGCATCGGGGCCGATGGCCTCGTTGATATAGGTCATATTGTCGATGGCCAGCACGGCATAGCTTACCAGGGTTTGCGCGGTTTTGGCTTCACTGACGATGGGATCCAGAATTTCCAGAAGGTGATAGCGGTTCGGCAAGCCGGTAAGCGGATCCAGGCGGATACGCGAGGCCAAATCCATTTCCATCATCTTGCGCGCGGTAATCACGCGCAGCACCGCCTGCACGCGCGAAGGCATGCCGGTTTGGGGTGAAAAAACAATATGGCCGCGCTCATGCACCCAGGCCACCGTGCCGTCGTGCAAGCGCAGGCGGTAGTCGCGGTCCAGACGCTCGGCCTGGGCCTGAAGCATGAAGGCGCCGAACAGCTGCGCGTCGGCCTCGAAAACACGGCGGCGGAAATCTTCGCCACGGATATGGTGATTGGCTTCGCTCGTGCCGAAAAAAGACATTAACGCGCCCGACCACGTCATGCGGTCATTATCCAGGTCCCACACATAACCTGCGTCGCCCGCAGCGGTGAGAACGGCAAAAAAACGGTCGGGCTCGGACATAAAGAGAAGAAGTTGTTGTGGAAGGGCGGCATCGTGCCGTGAAAACGGCGTTTCCCGCAACAGCCGCACGGCTGCTCCCGACAGTTTAGGCCGAGGCACTTAACAAAACTTGAAAATAAGGCGGGCTTGTTTTGAATATGAAATAATTCACAAATCCTAAGATATCGGAGGCAAAACTCTCCACAGCCATAATTGGCAAAAGAGGCTTTGGGCTATTTCCCTGATGCAGGAGCAGAGGGCGGTGCCGATGCAGCAGGCGCCGGAGCCGGAGTAGCTGGTGCCGCCGCTTCGGCGGGCGGCGCGGAAGGCGCGGCGGCGACCGGGGCCGCAGCCGGTGCCGCCGAAGGCTTCTGCTGTTTGGCCAGCTTGCGGATTTGCGCGGCGATGGCATCACGGGCATGAAAGGCTTTTTCCTTCTGCCCGCCTTCCGTTTCATGCATGAACAGGCTGAACAGATGCGTATCCGTCAGGTAAAGCAAAAGGGCAATCGACGCATATTTGCCTTCCATCTGGCACGAGATATTGGCGGTGCGCAGGTGCACCCCGGGCAATTCTTCGGGCGGCGTGAAATCGGCGGTGAACATTCCCTTACACTGCTTTTTATAGCTGTCTTCGATCAGGCTACTCATTTTTTCCAAGGTCACATCTTCCGGCACCGGACGTTCGCGCAATCCGCCTAATACGCCTTCCGTGCGCCAGGCAAAATCAACTGGCGCATGTTCGGGATCCGGCACTGGGATAATTTCCAGGCTCTTCAAGCCTGCAGCTTTCAGCAGTTTCAGAAGGCTGGGCGGAAAAGGCGAAGCCTTGCCCTTTCCGGTGGCCATTTGCTCGCTCTTGGGCGGCTTGATCTTGCCGGTGCCGATATCGACGCATTGCTGCAAAGAGCCCAGCGCCTTGTCACTGCCTTTTAGGCTGAAGGCGGCAAGGTCTTCCGGACCTTCGATGGAAAGAACTTTCCCCTTCTTAAGGGCGCCCATAACACTCGAATCCGAGCCAAGCGGCACCATGATCAACTCGGGCTGCGGGGCCACCCCGATGTGTTCGCGCTTGAAGTTTCCGTCAATGCTTACGGCCATGGGATATTTATCGCCGCCGCTGAAGCCGGCCTCGGGAACCACGACGCCGATATTCACCTCGCGCTTGCCGGAAAGGGCGATAGCCAGTTGCAACCCGTTGTTATAGGGTGCCCGAGCCAGGCAATAGGCGAAAGCGCCTTTTTCCCCCTGAATCATGCCCACCACCCACCGACCTTTTAGCTGAGCCGGCGCATTATCGGACGCGGCCTGCAGGCCCAGCGGTAAAAATCCCGCCGCCAGAACAAGGGTTGCAAGAGATTTGCGGATGCAAGACAATAAGGGCATAAACGTTTCCTGGGGTTTTCTGCGGAAGAGGCAATAACCCTAAAGTCTTGCCATGTTTCTGGCAAGAACCTGGATAAAGAATAAAGCATGCCTGCCTTTGCCCTTAAAGATATCGCCGACGCCCTCGATGCCCGCCTGTCGGGAGATGGCGCGTTCAAGGTGGAGCGCTTGGTGCATCCCATGGACGCCACCAGCCCTCACGATCTGATTCTTGCCTTTGACACCAAGCTTCACGCGTTTCTTGAAAATACCCCCGCCAAGGCCGCCGTTCTTGGCGAAGGCCAGGAAGAGATGGGGAAACGTTTCGCGGGAGTGTTGTTCGTGTCGCGGCCACGCGCCGCCATGGCCAAGCTGACTTCGCTTTTCGCCATCCCTTCTTCCGAAAAAAAAGGTGTTCATCCTTCGGCGGTCATCGATCCTTCCGCCAAAATCGGGAAAAACGTGTCGATCGGCCCGCTGTGTTATGTGGGCCCCCGCACCATCATCGGCGAGGGCACGCGGCTGGCCACGCAAGTCTCGGTGGGCGCCGATGTAAAAATCGGCAGCGATTGCTCTCTTTATTCCGGCGTGCGTGTGGCCGAGCGCGTGGAAATCGGCGACCGGGTGATTGTGCAATTTAACGCCGTCATCGGCGCGGATGGCTTCAGTTTTGTTACGCCCGAGCCGGGCAGCGCCGAAACCCTGAAGGAAAAGCATTCCGGCAAGGTGGAAACCTTTAATACCCATATTTTGCGCATTCATTCGCTGGGCGCCGTCATTCTGAGCGATGATGTGGAAGTAGGCGCCTGCTCCACCATCGACCGAGGCACTGTCACCCACACCCGCATCGGTCGAAACACCAAGATCGACAACCAGGTGCAGATCGGCCATAACGCCAGCATCGGTGAGAACTGCCTGATCTGCGGCAATGTGGGCGTGGCCGGCAGCGCGCAAATCGGCAACCGAGTGGTCTTGGCGGCGGGCTCGGGCGTGGCCGACCATGTAAAAATCGGCGACGATGCCGTGCTGATGTCGGCCTCGCAACTGGGCGGCAACCTGCCTTCCAAGGGCGTCTATCTGGGTGCCCCGGCCCAACCTCGTGAACGCGCGGAAGAGCAGTTTTTCCACATTGCCCGCCTAAAAGTCCTACGGAAACGCCTGGAATCTTTGGAGGAAAAGGTTAACCTCCTTGAGCGGCAAGAGAAAAAAGGCTAATCGGAATGTCTTTGGTATGGGAATAAAAAGCACATGAGCCAGTTGAACGACGAAATCCTTGATATCGTGGCCCAGAAGGCCATGGTCGACCGCAGCAAGCTGACGGTGGACGCCAAATTGGCGGATCTGCAAATCAGTTCGCTGGACGTGGTCGAGATCGTTTTCGCCCTGGAAGACAAATACCAGATCCAAATCCCCTTCAACGCCAACTCCACCAGCATGGAGTTTGAGCGCGTCGGCGAAGTGGTGGCCGTAGTGGAAAAGCTGATCACCGCGCAACGGGAAGGCCGCACTCTCAGCGAGGCCGATCTTTTCCCGAAAAAAAACAAGACCGGCGCTTGATCGAAAAATCGCAGAAGGTAAAAACATGAGGCGCGTCGCGGTAACGGGCTTGGGTGTAGTTTCTTCCATCGGCATGAACGTGCCGGCCTTCTGGAACGCCCTAAGCAAGGGTGAAAGCGGCATCAAGCCCATCTGCAACATCATCACCGAAGGGCTGTCGGTGAAAATGGCCGCCGAGGTCAAAGGTTTTGATCCCGCCGCTTATAATCTGGACGCCAAGAAACTTCCCATGCTGGACCGTTTCTCGCAGTTCTCGCTGGTGGCGGCGCGCGAGGCGGTGACGGACTCCGGCCTTAAGTTTGAGGGCGAATTTGCCGAGCGCAGCGCCTGCATCATGGGCACCGGCGTGGGTGGGCAAAGCACGCTTGAGGAATCTTACACCAAGCTGATTGGCGCCGGGCCGCTGGGTTCGCAGATGATCCGCGTGCACCCCTTCACCGTGCCGCGCCTGATGGCCAATGCCGCCGGCTGCCAGGTCAGCATGGAGCATAATATCAAGGGTCCGGGCTATACCATCGCTTCGGCCTGTGCCTCGGCCACGCATGCCATCGGCACGGCTTATCACTTGATCCGCAGCGGCATGATAGATTGCGCGGTGACGGGCGGGTCGGAAGCCTGCCTTACCTATGGCACGCTGAAGGGCTGGGAAGCGCTGCGCGTCATGGCGCCCGACACCTGCCGCCCCTTCTCGCTGGGGCGTGGCGGCATGATTTTGGGCGAAGGGGCCGGCATCCTTATCCTTGAAGAAATGGAAAACGCTAAAAAGCGTGGCGCCAAAATTTATGCCGAGATGACCGGGTTTGGCATGAGCAGTGACGCCAAAGACATCACCACGCCCGACCCCGACGGCATGCGACGGGCTTTGGTGGCGGCTTTGAAAGACGCGGCGCTGAATCCGCAAGACATCCAATACATCAATGCGCACGGCACCGGCACGCGCAGCAACGACGCCACCGAAAGCAAGGCGATTAAAATGGCATTTGGCGATTACGCATCGAAGCTGGCTATTTCTTCCAACAAATCCATGTTCGGGCATGCCCTGGGCGGCGCGGGCGCTTTGGAAGGCGTGGCCAGCGTGATGTCGCTGAAAAACCAGGTGGCACCGCCCACGGCCAACTACACCGAGAAAGATCCGGAATGCGATCTGGATTACGTGCCCAACACCGCGCGCGACATGAAAATGACCAACATCCTCAGCAATTCCTTCGCCTTCGGTGGGCTGAACGCGGTGCTGGTGTTTAAGCGGGCTTAACTTCCCGGTTCTGTGTCCACAGCAGATAAAGATTGGCGGCGACGACAACCATCCCGCCCGCATAAATCCATACCGACGGCACGTCGCCGAACACCATATAACCGATCGCCGCGCCGTAAACCAGCTGCAGGAATTGCGCGGCGCCCGCCAGCGCCACGGGGGCTAGGGCCGTGCCCTTGATCAAAAACCGCTGGGCGACGCCGAAGCAAAGCCCGCCCGCCACCATATACAGCACATCCTGCAGGCCGGGTATTTTGAACATGAACGGGGTGAGGATCAGGCTCCACATTCCCATCACGAAGCACACCGACACCGACATGGCCTTGGTGGTTTCGGTTTTGGTCATCTTGCGCAACACGATCAGCGCCGTGGCGTTGGTAAAAGTTCCGCACAGCACCAGCACCGCCAAAGGGCTCATCCCCTGCCCCGGGCGCATCGCCACCAGCACACCCGCAAAACTTACCAGCACCGAAAGAATCAGCTGAAGCGAGGGTTTCTCGCGCAACATCCAGCCCGACATCAGCGCCACCCAGATAGGAATCAGGAACAGAATGACGTAATATTCGGCCAATTGCATATGCGTGAAGCCGAAGAAGAAAAAGGTGTTGCTTATCGCGTTCAACACACCGCGCAAAAGATGCAACCCCTTTTTATGGAACTGCATATCGCGGCGGAAGTTCTTGCGGTCCTCCACCCAGGCCACTCCGGCCAGGAACAACGCCGCCGATAAAAGCTCGACAGCCATGATTTCCGGCACGGAGATATTTTTGGCGGCAAGTTTGGTGAAGGAGTCGAAGATCGTGAAGAACAGATACGACACCCCGGCCAGAATCATGCCCAGCGCGGCGGGAGTATACTTCATGGCGGCGCCTCTTTCCTCTGCGCACGGTATTGCAGGTAAAGAATGAGAAGATTGCTGAGGATGATCAGCACCGCGCCGATGATGGCATGATGTGTCGGCCAGGTTTTATACAGCAGGAACTGCGCCAGCGTCCCCCAGAAAAACTGCAAAAACTGCGTGGGCGCCACCAGATAGATCGGCGCACGTTTAAAGGCGTTGGCATTAAGGAAAAAGGCCACCGCCAGGGCCATGCCCATCGCCGCGAAATACCAGATATCCTGAGAAGCAATGGGCTTCCAGCCCTGCAATACCGGAAAAACCAGCAATCCCACCGCCACGGCCATGGGATAATAGATCATCACCACGGCATGGTCGCGTTGCGCCAGGAACCGGTTCAACAGGGCGTTCACGCTGAATAAACAGGCCGCGCCTAAAATCAGCAGCGCGTACATGTTGAATCCCTCCGCGCCGGGCCGCATGGCGACGAACACGCCGGCAAACCCTATCAGCAGGGCGGCGAAGTTCAACACACCGACCGGCTCTTTCAAAAAAATCCCCGACAAGCTGGCGCCCAGCAGCGGGCTTAGGAAAATAATCACATACATATTGGGCAGCGGCACGTGCGGCAGCGCCGTGAAGGCCATCACCGCACCCACCGCAAAAAAGGTCCCGCGCAAAAGATGGGCCCAAAGATGCCGGGTATGGAAAACCGTGCGTACGCCTTTCACTCCCTTGCGAAGCGCCACGGCCCCCAGCAGCAAAGCCAGCGCCAGGGCGCAGTCGACCCAGGTCACCTGCGCGGCGGGATAGACTTTTGCCATCAACGAAACAAGCGCGTCCTGTACGCTGTAGCACATAAAAGCCAGCACCCCGCAGGCCATGCCGAACAGGGGCTGGGAACGAGGGTTTGGGTGCTTGGCCGCGGTCATAAAAGTGTTTTTCTGGACGGGTTTTTCTGATTTACTATGACGGTTTCCCGCGCCGATTTCAGTAACAAAACACAATGCTCCAGCTTCCCGCCCTGACACGCCGCCCCGGCCTTATCGCCCTGATCGTTCTGCTGGTGGCCGCGCTTTATACCGGATGGTGGTTCTCGCTGGCCCTCCACGCCGAAAAATATTTCCATGCCTGGCAAGCCAGCCTGGTCACACAGGGCGCGACCTCCACCGGCCGGACGTCGATCAGCGGCTTTCCCTTCGCCGTTATCCTGCACGCGCATGATTTCTCCTATGAAAAACCGGGGCTGCTTAAAATCAGTACGCCCGACCTGATGGTGCGCCTGCGCCCCTGGACGCCTTTCCGCCCCACCGCATTGTCAAATGAATGGACCACTTTTGTTTTCTCCAAGGCCGGATACACCGTGAAGGCCGGGCATTTTGAAATCAGCTTCGTCAAACCGTGGTTCGGCCCCTACAGCCCGCAGGGCACGGGCCTGGTGATCAACGCGCATTTCAACGCGCTGGCGCTGGATGAGAAAAAACCCATGGCGCTCGGTAACAGCGTGAGCGAAGTCAGTTTCACCGCTAAGGTAAAGGGCCACCCGCCTGATATTTTCAGCGCCCCCTCGCTCAGCGCCTGGCGCGATGCCGGCAGCACGGTGGAAATTCAATGGCTGAAAATGCTGTGGGGGCCGCTCAGTTTCAACGGCTCGGGCACTTTGGCCATCGACAAAACTTTCCAGCCGCAGGCGGCGTTGAACGGCCGCGTGGCAGGCTATGATAAGGCAATTGACGCGCTACGCGACGCGGGCCAAGTCAAGCCCATGGTGGCCAGCCTGTTTAAGGCGGCGCTGAAGCTGCTGGAGAACCAGAAGAAAAACCAGGGCGAGGAACCCACGGTTTCCATCCCCGCCACCATTCAAAACAATTCGCTGGGCGTGGCGGGCGTGATTTTGGCGCGGTGGGAACCGTTTCCGTGGCCATAAAGCCAGCGAGCGTCTAGATCAGTCCCCGTAGTACCTTTCCCAGTTTTTACATAAACCTCTGGCGTGAGTGGGAACGCGAGCCCGGCCCGATAAAATATCTCCGGCCTCTCTCTTCGATATGCCAAAGATTCTAGCGATTTGGGCGGGCGATTGATTCACCAAGAGATCACTGTTTGGCGAGCGCGAGATTTCTGCCGGTGTGCGGGTATCTTCCCTGGCCATTCAATCCCTCCCTTAATGTAAGTTTCTGAAACCGTAGTCTCGCCCGGTTATCGCGGTCAAGTATGATAGCGGGAAATAGTTAAGCTGCTTTCGAAGACCTAGTTAAAGCCTGTTCAATCGCTGCCAGGGCTTCCTGAACCTTTGCGGGATCGGTGCCGCCCGCCTGGGCCATGTCGGGCCGGCCGCCGCCGCCCTTGCCACCCAAAGCTTCCGCCCCGGTGCGCGCCAGATCCACGGCATTGACGCGCGACGTCAGATCATCGGTCACGCCCACCACCAGCGAGACTTTTCCTTCAAACACCCCCGCCAGCGCCACCACGCCCGAGCCCAGCTTGGCCTTCAGCGCATCGGCCATGGGTTTTAGGTCTTTCGCGGGCAGATCTTGCAGCACGCGCGAGGCAAAACGGATATTGCCGATGTTCTTCGAGGAAACCTCGTCATTCGCCGAACCGCCACCGCCCGTGGCCAGCTGACGGCGCAATTCGCTTACTTCGCGTTCCAGTTTCTTGCGCTCTTCCACCAGCGCGGTGGCGCGGGCCACCGCCTCGGCTGGCGAGGCGCGCAGGGCATGGGCCACTTCCTGCGCCAGTTTTTCCTGCTTGCGCGCATAAGCCAGGGCCCCCTGCCCCGTCACCGCCTCGATACGCCGCACGCCCGAGGCTACGGTGCCTTCGCTTACCAGTTTGAACATGCCGATGTCGCCGGTGCGATACACATGCGTGCCGCCGCACAACTCCATGGAGAAGGGACGCTGCTTTCCATCTTCCACGCCGCCGATGGAAAGCACCCGCACTTCCTCACCATATTTTTCGCCGAACATGGCAATGGCGCCTTCCTTAATGGCTTCGTCTGGCGTCAGCACGCGGGTGATGGTTTCCTGGTTGGCGCGGATGCGTTCGTTCACGATGTCTTCGACCTTGAGGATTTCCTCGTCCTTCAGCGCATAGGGATGGCTGAAATCGAAGCGCAGATGTTCCGGCCCCACGGCCGAGCCTTTCTGGCTTACATGCTCGCCCAGGGTACGGCGCAGCGCCTCGTTCAGCAGATGCGTGGCCGAATGGTTGGCCCGGGTGGCCGTGCGGCGCGTATGGTCGACTTCCATGAACACGCTGTCACCGACTTTCAACGTGCCCTTTTCAACCGTGGCAAGATGCGCGAACACATCACCCGCTTCTTTCTGCACGTCGGAAACCATCAGGCGCACATCCTTGCCCACAGTGATCATGCCCTTGTCGCCAATCTGCCCGCCGCTTTCGCCATAGAATGGCGTTTGATTGACGACCACCGCAACTTTCTGCCCGGCTTTGGCTTCGGAAACTTTTTTGCCGTCAACCACCAGCGCCTTCACCTGGCCTTCCGCCATTTCGGTGGCGTAGCCCAGGAATTCGGTGGCGCCCACTTCGTCGCGCAATTCGAACCACAGCTTCGAAGTAGCCGCTTCGCCCGAGCCTGACCAGCTTTTGCGCGCTTCCTGCTTCTGGCGCGTCATGGCGGTATCGAAGCCGGCCTGGTCTACCTTCAACCCGCGCCCGCGCAGCACATCTTGCGTTAGATCCAGCGGAAAGCCGAAGGTGTCATACAGCTTGAACGCCACTTCCCCCGCCAGGGCACCCCTTTTCGGAAGCTTCGCGGTTTCTTCATCCAGCAGCTTCAATCCGCGTTCCAGCGTTTGCTTGAAGCGCGCTTCTTCCAGTTTCAGCGTTTCGGTGATCAGCGCCTGCGCGCGGCCAAGTTCGGGGTACACCGCGCCCATCAGCTTCACCAGTTCCGGCACCAACTGGTGCATCAGCGGCTCGCGCGCGCCCAAGAGATGCGCATGACGCATGGCGCGGCGCATGATACGGCGCAGAACATAGCCGCGGCCTTCGTTGCCCGGCATCACGCCATCGGCCAGAAGGAAGGCGCTGGCGCGCAGATGATCGGCGATGACGCGGAACGACGGCTTTTGCGAGCCGCCGGGATTCACGCTCACTAAATCGGCCGTGGCCGAGATGATGGATTGGAAAAGGTCGATATCATAATTCGAATACACGCCCTGCATAATGGCGGTCATGCGTTCCAGGCCCATGCCGGTATCGACCGAAGGCTTGGGCAGGTTGACGCGCTTGCCACCTTCCAGCTCCTCAAATTGCATGAACACCAGGTTCCAGAACTCCAGGAAGCGGTCGCCGTCTTCATCGGGGCTGCCGGGCGGGCCGCCCTGGAGCCTGTCGCCTTGATCGATAAATATTTCCGAGCACGGGCCGCAGGGGCCGGTATTGCCCATGCGCCAGAAATTGGCGTCGGTTTTGATGCGGATAATTTTGCTGTCGTGAAAGCCGGCGACTTTTTTCCAAAGCGTCGCGGCCTGGTCGTCTTCATGGTACACGGTGACCAGCAGTTTGTCTTTCGGCAAGCCGTAATCCTTCGTCACCAGCTCCCAGGCGAAGGCGATGGCGTCATCCTTGAAATAATCGCCGAAGGAAAAATTCCCCAGCATCTCGAAAAAAGTGTGGTGGCGGGCGGTATAGCCCACATTTTCCAGATCGTTGTGTTTGCCGCCGGCGCGCACCGATTTCTGCGCGGTGGTGGCGCGCTTATAGGGCCGCTGCTCGACGCCGGTGAACACGTTCTTGAACTGCACCATGCCGGAGTTGGTGAACATCAGGGTGGGATCATTGCGCGGCACCAGCGGGCTGGATTCCACAATGGCGTGGCCATGCCGCTCGAAGTATTTCAAGAAACCAGCGCGGATGTCGGAGAGGTTTTTCATGGTTCGATTTCTTTACGCTTTATTAAGATTTCATCTGCGCATTCATCACGCCAGGGGGATTTTCCTTATTCCAGAGAAGCCTGAAGGCTTGGTTAAAAGGAATTAACCTTGATCTTTACCATAACCGAATTACTTTCATGGAATCCATGTTAGCGTAAATATGTGCTTAATAACAGAGGGATATCGGTGCATTCTCTATTTGAAATCATTTCTGAGTTTTTTGTTTCAATTCTTTCTTTGCGAAGGGTGCCGGTGCGCGCGCAAACGCAGGTTCGGCATGTTTCAAAAATTTCCCGCGCGATGAAATTTCTTCTGCCGCTCGTTTTCGTTTTTGCGATGGGCGTCAGCGCGCCCACGCCGGCGCTGGCGGATCCGCCGCGCACGGCGGGTGAAGGGATGTTTGATTGCCTTGGCGAATTCGACTGGGGCTGCCGGGTAATGAGTTATCTGTTCGAAGATAAAAAGAACGGCCTGCCAAGTTTTAGAACCGATGTAAGTACGACTAGAGGCGTCGAGAACACCGATTCAACTTCGGTGCAAACCGCGCTGCGAAAGATGATGGGTTTCTTCAGTAATGCCATGCTGGTCATCGCCTCGCTCATCCTACTTTACCATCTGATCGTCATGGTGGCGGAAACGGCGCATACCGGCACCGTCGGCGGCAAGGAAACCAACCAGCTTTGGGCACCGATCCGCCTGGTGATTGCCATCGGGCTGCTTGTGCCGATCGGGGGCACTGCCGAAGAACCCACCGGGCTGAATTCAGGGCAATACGTTATTCTTCAGGTGGCCAAATGGGG
>JACQAB010000216.1 GCA_016195205.1 Pseudomonadota bacterium | reverse complement strand
GCTGCAGACCAGGGCAATCAGCACCACCCGGGGCTGCTTGCGGAAATTGGTATGAAAGACATACAACACCAGGGCCCTACTCAACATCACCAGTGGGCCCTTGGCGCCCACCAGCAAGGCCAGGATAAGGCATCCGGCCATCAGGAAATGAGAGCGGCAGATGAAACACACCAGCGAACAGAACGCCCGCGCATAGGCATAGGAAATGGGGTGAAGATTGGGCCCGTTGGGACGCAGCAAGAAAAAATCCAGTCCGAAAGCACCGGACAGATTGAGAAAAGAACTGTTCCGGAAATCGATCATCTCGCTGATTTCACGAAAAGAAGAATAATTCAACGCGCGTGCCAGCTTCAGGTTGAAATATTCAAGCGCATGGAAAAGCGAATAAAGATCGTAGGTCAAAAGAAATTCTGCAATGCCCCAAACAATAAGGATCAGGGCCATGAGGCGAATGACGTTTATCGCGTAGTTAAGTGGGGCGCCAAGCCCCAGCGTCACCCCAAGGGCCAGCAGCATGCCACCGGTCAAATAAACGCGGGTATAAACTAGCGCACTGACCAGGTTCGAAAAAACGGCGCCGATGACGGTATAAATGACAACCACGATAAAAAAGAAAATCAGCCCGCGCAGCATGGCCCGGCTGTCGGTCGGCAGGCGGTGCCGAAGCTGGTTCCAGATGAACATGGCGGCCATGGCAGCCAAGGCGATAATCACAAAACTGCTGGCCAGCATCACCGAAAAATGGTTGACATCCTTTATTTGCGGAGACAAAATCGCAACAAAAACGTTCTGCAGAAAAAGGCTGGTCATCACCAGCGCAAAAACAAGCTCGGAACTCAGGAAAAAAGACATCATCATCACGCCGATGATCCACAGGAAGCCGAAAACGTCAAAATTGGCGACCAGAATAAAGTGCCCGGCCATGGCTGCCAGGGCCAGCAACGTAAATAGAATGGCGTGCGACAGGTTTTGCTTCTGTTCCAGCGCGGAACCGGAACCCAAAGCAACTTGCGATGAATGAAGGGATAGAAGACTCATGGCGTGTGATTATTCCTTAAGTCAAGCGCCTTGACCATGCCTTCATCAAGCCCGCCATCGGCATCGGCCAAGCCAAAACCGCCGCGATATTCCCACAAAGCCCAGGGTATCCCCGCCTCTTCCAGAATCATGCGCACATCGTGCAGCCAGTGATCGCGGCTTTGCGGATCTACATAAAGCGCATAAACACCGAACTCGAGGCAGGCCACCCGGGCGCCATAACGCTTTTTCCAGGCACGAAGTTTTTTCAGGCTGGCTGCAAGCCTTTGGTGATTCCAATCTCCGGCGACGTAATTCTGCATTTTATCGCTGTCATCCGGCGTAGCGAATTTTTTACTTGCCGGATAAACTATCTGATCAAATTTTTCGCGGCGGTCATAGTCGGGCCGCCACTCCGCGCCGTGATGCGTGAGGAACATGGGCGTGTAAAAATGAATGTCGTAGATAACGTTTTTGTCGCCATAGGGCTTCATCTGCGAAAGCGCCCAGGCGCCATTGTCGGGCCCGGCTGAAGCAATGAAAGTGTGACGTGGATAAACAGGCCGCAGGGCCTTAATCAGCTTGCCCTGCAACACCCACCAGGTGGTGGCGGTAAGGCGCGGCTCGTTATAAAGCTCCAGAAACACCTGCTGCGGCGGCAGGCCGGCCAGGGCGAGCTGTAATTTTTGCCACACTGCCTGAAGGCGCGGCAAAAGTTCTTCCGGGTCCTGACGTTTGAAAGATTCAGGGGCGTGCAGATCCAGCACCACGCTTAATCCGCTGTTCAAGAGCATCACCAGATCACAGCGCAGAGCTTCCAGACGTTCTTTCTGCTCATCCGCGTCTTCTATTTCCAGCCAGCTGGGGCTAAGCGGCAGGCGGATGAAGTTGAACCCGGCGGCGCGAAGTCCGACGGTTTCATCTTCATCCAGTACATATTGCCGGTCGGCCTGCCACCAGCGCGAAAGGTTGATGCCGCGCTTTAAGCCCGCGAAGGAATGACTGGGATGATAAGCGCAAGACGTTTGCGCCAGCGCCGGGGCGCTGAAGGCAAAAATCAGGAGAAGGAAAAGCGAAACAAAGCGGGTCAACGATCAGCCCGGCTATTGGCCGTCAGGCGCATGTCACTGGGCTTGTATTGCGGCCAGCGGCCCACGGTGAGTTCAGCCATCGCCGCCAGCGGCTTGTTAAAGCGCGCACGGTAAACCCAATAGGTGGCCATGACTTTCTGGATGTAATCGCGGGTTTCCTTGATCGGCAGTGTTTCGACAAACAGCAGCGGATCATCGCCGTTTTGTTTCTTCGAAGCTTCATAAAGCTGCAGCAAGCGGTCGGGCCCGCAATTGTAGGAGCCGATGATGAACAGCAGGTTGCTGCCAATGCCGCTGGTGCGCGTCAGCATTTCCAAATAACGGTCGCCCAGCGTCACGTTCAATTCCGGATCATACAGATTGGCGGAAGAACCACGCCTTACCACCTCGGCCGTTTTGGGCATGATCTGCATCAGGCCCGTTGCGCCCACCGGGCTGCGCGCCACGGAATTGAAATGCGATTCATTTTTTGCCACCGCCAGCACCAGCGCGGGGTCGGAGGCATAGCCGCCTTCCGGCTGCCAGGGCATCAGCGGGTAAAGCGCTGCGTCATAGTTCGAACGTGCAAAACTGCCCGCCTGCACCGAAAGTGACGGCAATCCATAGCGGTTGGCCAAAGCCAGCAGCATGCTGCGGCTGATTTTGCCGTTAAGGGGCATGCTGCGCAGCTCGGTTTCAGCCAATTGGCGTTCATCCAGTTGCAGCAGGGCCAAAGCGCGGCGAGCCCCCGCCTCTTTCTTGAACAGCGCGGCGTTGCCTTGGCCGAATTCCGGCAGGTTCCAGTTATATTCCGATGCCGCGTTGTCGCGGTTCAGCGCCAGCACGCCGTAAAAGCTGCGCGGATGCTTGGCCGCCATGGCGATGAAGCGCTGGGCGTCATCCTTGCGGCCTAAAGCCTCGGCCGCGCGCGCCGCCCAGAAGGCTGCACCAGCGCGGTTGGGCCCGGGCAGGTTCTTCTGCTCGGCTAAAGCCGAAAAAGCCTGGTAGGAAGACAGATAGGCGCGCTGCGTCCAGGCAATCAGCCCCTTCAGCCACAAGGCATAGGCGATAGAATCCTGGTCAAAATGCGCGGCAGAGATATCCACTTCGTGGATTAGCGGCCAGGCTTTGTCGGCCTTGCCCTGGCGCATCAAAATTTCGGCCAGCGCCAGCTTCGCGCCTGTTTCGCTTTCATTTTTATGGGCGGTGAGCCAGGCCTCAGCCTCTTCCAACTTGCCCTTGCGCAACAGCTTGGCAAACGCGCCCGCAGCAGATGACAAAATTCTCTTGGCGTTCCATTCCATCGTGCCGCCGCCATCGGCGCGCTCAACCGACCCGCTGAGATAGGCGGAGGAAGCTGGTTTTGTTAAATCACCCTTGCGCGCGTCATCCAGCTTGGCGGCTTTTTTGTAAATATCGTCGGCTTCGGGAAGGTCGTTATATTTGCGCAGCCAATCCTGCATCTGGCCGAAGCTGGGGCGAGCGCGATCCGCCAACAGCCGGGCAGCTTCCACATGGCCGACCAGAAGTTCATCTTTCAATTCATGCGTTAAGCGCTTGGCTTCGTTAAATTTTCCTTCGGCAATCAGCAAAAAGATGCTGCGGTAAAGCTTTTCATCGTCGGCGTCGAGGATTTTGGCGAAATCATCCAGCGCCACGGGCTTGGTATAGGGCGAGCCGCCTTTGCCGATGGCGCGGAACCAGTTATTCCGCGCGTTCAGGAAAGCGTCAACCTCAGCCTCCGACAACCCCGCGCGTTGTTTGCCATAATAGCCTACGATGTCGCCGCCTTCGGGCGCATCGGGCATGACGGTGATGTAATTTCTTTCAGGGATCAGATGGCTGAGATTCATCATCGATTGCGCCGCGGCATTTTCTGCGGGCAAAATAAAAAATGTAAATATCGCCGCCGCCAGCATCCCGATTGGAAGCCACGGGTTTTCCCTTTGAAGCTTTTCCATGCCCAGAGTGATAGTTTCCAGACATGGTTAACACAACGCGTTTTTCATTAACATGCAGAGGGCCGAAAAGGCGTGGGATATCAAGAGGGTAAAAACGATCTGAGAGAACTCCTGAAACAACGGATAGAACGAGCAACTGTCTAATACGTGGGGTTTCTGTGTCCCAAGGGCAGAACCAGGTATAGAATATAAATCAAGGGGCTGTCGTAGATAAGGAAAATTATCTACGGTGGCCGGATGGGACTAAGGCGCTGTAAATTAAGCAGGAAGTTGCAGTCGCGGCTGCTGGAATGCTTTGTGCTGGAAGTGACGGCGCGCGCGGCAGCGAATACTTTG
>JACQAB010000215.1 GCA_016195205.1 Pseudomonadota bacterium | reverse complement strand
AGTTTCGCCGCCGGGCCTGCGTGAAGGCACGCGATCGGGCCTCATCAAAAGCGACGCGCCCGCACCGCCTGCGGAAAACAAGCCGTGGAACTGGCGCGACTTGCTCCCGTCATGGAATAAAACCCCCGCGCCCGACATCAAGATGGCGAAGACGAAAGCGGTTCCCCTTGGCATGGCCCAACCTTTGCCCGAACCACCACCGCAAACCAGCCGGGGCCTGGGAGAGCCGAAAAAGGTAAAGCTAATCCCAATAATCGGAAAAGCCGCCGCGCCGCAAAAAGGAACGCCGCCCGGTGAGCCCGTGCTTGTAGGGAAGCATACGCCGCTTCACACGGGACGGCTGGTCTATGCATCACCCCCACCGGCCGTGGAAGCGCCCCAGGTCTCTTCAGCGCCAAAGCCTTACGATGCCAAGCTGAACCCTCATGCCCGAGCCAAATCTATTTCTTTAATGAGAGAGCGGCTGGCAGACATCCGGCAGCGTGCGGCCGCAGCCGTGGCTGAACCACCGCCGCCACCCTACATGCGAGCGCCCCGCAAGAACGGCAAAGACTATATACGGCAAAAAGGCACGGTGTGGCGGCCTGAATTCGATTTAATTAAATGAAGACATCGCGGCGCTTCAGGCGTCGATATTGGTGGCGCTCAGCGCGTTCTGCACGATAAAGTCCTTGCGCGGCTCCACCACATCGCCCATCAGGGTGGAGAAAATGCCGTCGGCTTCGTCGGCATGATCCACCTTCACCTGCAGCAGCGAGCGAATGGCCGGATCCAGCGTGGTCTCCCACAGCTGTTCGGGATTCATTTCACCCAGGCCTTTATACCGCTGAATCGCCGTGCCGCTGCGCGCCTCGGCGAACACCTGTTCCACGAAGGCCAACGGCCCCGTCAACGCGCCTTTTTCCTTACCCTTGACGATCAGCATGGGCGGCACCGAGAAGGCCCCCTGCAGCAGGGCGCTGGCCTGTTCCAGCTTGCGCCCTTCGGCGCTTTGCATCATTTCCGCGCCCAGCACGAACACATGGCTCAGGCCGCGGCGCTTGCGCGTCAAGCTAAAGCCCTTGGCGGTGGCTTCCACCTGCCAGCGGCTTTCATCCGCCGACAGATGCTGGTTCAAGCGCGCCAGCATGCGGCCCGCCGCCTCTTCGCGCTTCAGCGCGTCCTGCGCCGTGAACGCGCCCGACAGCGCCGCCTGTTCAAGAATCGCCGGCGTGGCGTTTTTGCGCGACAGATGCAGAATGGCTTCGCGCGCGGCGCGCGCCTCGGCGAAAAGTTTTTGCAAAGATTCCTTAGGCAAGGCGCTGCCATCGGCGAAGCGCAGGCTGGCGTCTTCCAGTCCCGTCGCGCTCAGCCAGGCTTCCAGCGCGCGGTCATCCTTCAAATACTTCTCGCGCGCGGAGGATTTTTTCACGCGGTACAAGGGCGGCTGGGCGATGTAAAGGAAGCCGTTGGCGATCAGCTGCGGCATCTGCCGGAAGAAGAAGGTCAGCAGCAGGGTGCGAATGTGGCTGCCGTCCACATCGGCGTCGGTCATGATGATGATACGGTGATAACGCGCCTTGCTGGCGTCGAACTCCTCGCGGCCGATGCCGGTGCCCAGCGCGGCGATCAAGGTGCCGATTTCGGCGCTGCTCAGCATTTTGTCGAAGCGCGCGCGCTCGACGTTCAAAATTTTGCCGCGCAATGGCAGAATGGCCTGGAATTTGCGGTCGCGGCCCTGTTTGGCCGATCCGCCGGCGCTGTCGCCCTCGACGATGAACAGTTCGGAAAGCGCCGGATCGCGCTCCTGGCAGTCGGCCAGCTTGCCGGGCAGGCTGCTCATGTCCAACGCGCCCTTGCGGCGGGTTAAATCGCGCGCCTTGCGCGCCGCTTCGCGCGCCATGGCCGCCTCGATGATCTTGGTCATCACCCGCTTGGCGTCGGCAGGGTGTTCTTCCAGCCATTGCTGCAGCGCCTCGCTCACCAGCTGCTCGACCACCGGGCGCACTTCGGATGACACCAGCTTGTCTTTCGTCTGGCTGGAAAATTTGGGATCGGGCGCCTTCACCGACAGCACCGCCGTCAGGCCCTCGCGCGCGTCGTCGCCCGAAATCTCAATTTTCTCTTTTTTGCTGATGCCGCTTTCGGTGGCGTATTTATCGATGCAGCGCGTCAACGCGGCGCGGAAACCAGTGAGGTGCGTGCCGCCGTCGCGCTGGGGAATGTTGTTGGTAAAGCACAACACCGTTTCGTGATAGCTGTCGTTCCACTGCATGGCCAGTTCCACCGTCATGCCGTCTTTTTCTTTTTTGACGATAATCGGCGGCTTATGCAGGGCTTCCTTGGTGCGGTCCAGATAGGCGGCGAAAGCTTCCAGCCCGCCTTCGTATTTCAGATCGGAAACTTTCGGTTCGGCGCCGCGCTTGTCGGTCAGCACCAGATGCACGCCGGAATTCAAAAACGCCAGCTCGCGCAACCGGTGCTCCAGCGTGGAAAAGTCGTATTCGGTTTTGGTGAAAACGTTTTTGGAAGGAAGGAACGTTACCTGCGTGCCGGTGTTCGCCGACGGACCGCCCTTGGCCAGCGGGGCTTCCGCCACGCCGTCGCGGAAGCGCATGTTCCACTCAAAGCCCTCGCGCCAGATTTTCAGATCCAGCACCTCTGAAAGCGCGTTCACCACGGAAACGCCCACGCCGTGCAATCCGCCCGACACCTTATAGGAATTCTGGTTGAACTTGCCGCCGGCATGCAGCTGGGTCATCACCACCTCGGCGGCGGAAACCCCTTCTTCCTTATGAATGGCCACCGGAATGCCGCGGCCGTCATCCTGCACCGTGACGGAACCATCGCCGTTCAGCGTCACGCTGATTTCATTGCAATAGCCGGCCAGCGTCTCGTCGATGGCGTTGTCCACCACCTCATACACCATATGGTGCAGGCCCGAGCCGTCATCGGTATCGCCGATATACATGCCGGGACGCTTGCGCACGGCGTCCAGCCCCTTCAAGACCGTGATGGATTCTGCGCCGTAATTTGGTTCAATTTTTTTCTGAGCCACGTTTGAATTCGCCATTGTGTTTCCGCTGTGAAGTGATTAGTTGTTAGTTTTTAGTGTTTAGAAAACAACTTCACTAATCACCAACCACTAAAAACTATTCACTTTGTCTTGCCAACTTGCTCGCCTTCTCAAGGCAGGCTTCGCGATCCGGAACAAGATCTTGATCAATCCACCAGGCCTCGGTTTGCCGCAAAATTTCCCCCACGCGCGGCCCGGGAGAAACGCCCAGACCCACCACATCTTCACCTTTCAGCGGGAAGGATTTTACTTCTGTTTTTTGTAGCACGTCGGCTACGGAATCCCAATCAAAATGCGCGCCAAAAACGCCCCCCATAAGAAGAAATTTCCCTGTAATATCAAGGCCGTAATAATAGGCCAGCGCGTGCAGTTTTTTAGGCGTGAAGGGCGCCTGTTTTTCGGGCGAAAAATCCAGAAAAAATCCCAGGATTCTGGCTTCCACATGTGACAGCGCAAACTGCGCCTGCAGCATTTCGGCCTCCGTTTGGTTGCCGTGAACCAGCACTGCTAGGCGCAACAGCGGGTCGCCCTGTCCGCCGAAGCCTTGGCGAAGGCGGAGCGCCGCCGAGAAAAAATGTTTTTCCAGCTCCGCCAGTTTTTCCAGACGCGCGCCATGCGCCTCGGGTAGAATTTTCTGCGCCACGCCGGCATCCTGCATCATTTTCCACACCGGTCCGGGATTCGGCGCGGCCAAAAGCTTTTTTAATTCCTTCCAGATGCGCTCGCGCGACAGATCTTTTAAATGTCCCGCCGCTTCATGACAGGCCGCCAGCGCCATTTCATCGGGCAGTACCCGGCCGTGCGTGGCCAAGAATCGGAAAAAACGCAGGATGCGCAAAGTGTCCTCGCGAATGCGCTCGCGCGGGTCGCCGACGAAGCGGATATTGCCGTCGCGGGCATCCTGCCACCCCCCCGTAAAATCATGGATTTTTCCACCCGCCTCGCGTGACATGGCATTCAGCGTGAAATCGCGGCGGCGCGCGTCT
>JACQAB010000013.1 GCA_016195205.1 Pseudomonadota bacterium | reverse complement strand
CTGGAAAAGCCCGCGCCGGGAAGACGTGCTGAAATGCAAGGCGCTGGAAGTGGTGGCGGATTCGGAGGAGTCTGGCCCCAACATTATGGCCGAAGCCGAACCCTATGACGGCGGCAAACAGTTTTTTCCGCGCCGGCTTTATATTTTGAACCATCCGGAATACGAGACGGAAACTTTACAGAATGAATACCGCCGCGACAGCGCGCGCGAACCGGCCACGCCTTTGCCGCAGCATTATTTTTCGAGCAAAGATGCTTCGGTCGTGCCGCCCAACACCTGGCGGCACGCGGCGCATATCTACACCAACTGGATCAAGGCGATTTACTAGGCCACGCCGTATAATCTTCAGGAGATTCCCAGGGCTGTTTGATTGAGGCTTGCTGTTTCAAAAAGAATGTCATGCCAGCGCATGCTGGCATCCATGGCCGCTGCCTTTCCAGGCCGAGAGGCCTTCCCATGGATCCCAGCATTCGCTGGGATGACTCCGCTTGGGGATAGGGTTTCCTTAAATCGTCAGTGTTTTTTCCTGCCGTGCGGCCGGCGCCGCCGGTGCTGATGCTGGCGTCCCCCCGGTTTTGAAAGTTTGCGCTGAGGCGCACCATCCTCACGTTTATCTTCGGCCAGCATGAAGCGCAGGCTGCCGCGCACGCCGTCGGCTTCCACCAACCGCACGCGCAGCTTGCCGGCCAGTTGGAAAACGCGTCCGCTGCTTTTGCCGGTAAGGCGGTGGTGCTTTTCATCGTGCATGTAATAGTCGGATGGCAGGGACGACATGGGCAGCAGCCCATCGGCGCCAGTTTCCTTAAGGCGCACGAACAGGCCCGAGCGCGTGACGCCGCTGATGCGCGCCTCAAAAATTCCGCCCACCTGTCCGGACAGATAAAGCGAGGTATAGCGGTCGTTCGATTCCCGTTCGGCTTCAATCGCGCGGCGTTCGGTTTTCGAAATATGCTCGCCGGTTTCGTTCAGCTTCGCGCGTTCCGGATCGCTCAAGCCATCTTCGCCCAGTTTATAAAGCCGGATCAGCGCGCGGTGCACCACCAGATCGGCATAGCGGCGGATGGGCGAGGTGAAATGCGCATAGCGCGCCAGCGCCAATCCGAAATGGCCGATGTTGTCGGCGCTGTAGATCGCTTGGGCCTGGTTGCGCAGCATGACCTCGTTGATCAGCGGCGCGTGATCGCTGCCGATGAATTTTTCCAGCACGCGCGCCAGGTCGATGGAACGCAACTGCTTGCCCACCGGCAGGTTGATGTCGAAGCCCTTCAAAAACGCGCGCAGGCTTTCCAGTTTTTCGGGCGAGGGAACATCATGCACGCGGTAAAGCCCAGCCATGCCTTTTTCCTGAAGCGCGCTGGCGGCGGCAACGTTGGCCAGGATCATGAATTCTTCAATCAGCTTATGCGCGTCCAGCCGTTCGCGCGGGCCGATATGCGCAACCTTTCCGTCGGCGCCGATGCGGATGTAATTTTCCTGCACTTCCAGGTCCAGCGTGCCGCGCTTTTTGCGCGCGCCCAGCAGCACGGCATAAGCCTGGTAAAGGGGCGTCACCACTTTATCCATCAGCGGAGTGGTGGTTTCATCCGGCGCGCCATCGGCGGCTTTTTGAATTTGCTCATAGGTCAACCGCGCCGCCGAACGCATCAAGGCCCGGGTGAAATGGAAGCGAAGCAACTCACCTTTGTCGTCAACGACCAAGTGCGCCGCCAGGCAGGCACGGTCCACGTGCGGTTTCAGTGAGCAAAGCTCATTGCTCAGCGCTTCGGGCAGCATGGGCACCACGCGGTCGGGGAAATACACCGAATTGCCGCGTTTATAGGCTTCGCGATCCAGCGGCGCGCTTGCGTGCACGTAATGCGCCACATCGGCAATGGCGACGATCAGCTTCCACCCGCCGGGATTGGCGGGATCGGAATCTTTTTCGGCGTGCACGGCATCGTCAAAGTCGCGGGCGTCGGCGCCGTTTTGCGGCTGGAGGGGCGGATGCGCAATTCGTTCCCGGCTTTTTCCACCACGCCGATGATGCGCAAGGGACCGCTTTCGGCCAGGCGCTGCGACGGTTTTTTGACAAACGGCTTCTGCCCGTGAGACGGGTGAGGGTGATAGCGGCGTTTTTTGTGGAAGGATTTAGGCTTCAATGTTTTTGGAGATGTTGAGCGTAAGTTCTACTTTAGCGATAGTTGGATAAATGAGGGAAAAAATTTCCCCTCCCCTTGAGGGAGGGGATAAAGGGGTGGGGTCAGGCGGTTGCCACCTGGCGTAAATGGTTGGGGGTTGAGCAATGTCACGCCCCACCCCACCCCCAGCCCCTCCCTCAGGGGGAGGGGAATAAGGCCTCGCTGAATTAAGAAGTTACCGAATATCTTATGCCGCTTTCTTTTTGCTTTTAGCGGTGGGTTTCTTTTCTTTCTTCTTCGCGGGTTTGGCTTCGGCTGGCGCAGGCGCGGCGGCTTCCTTGCCTTTGCCGCCTTTGGCCTTGGCGACTCTTTGGGCCAGCAGTTCCAGCGCCTCTTCCAGCGTTACATCTTCCGGTTTCACGCCCTTGGACAGGTTGGCATAGACCTTGCCGTGTTTCACATAAGGCCCGAAGCGGCCCGTGCCCGCCGTTACCGGCTTGCCATCGGGATGCTTGCCCAGCTCTTGTCCGGCCATGGCTTTCTTTTTTTCAATCGCTTCGGCGATCAGCACCACCGCGCGGTTCAAGCCGATAGTGAGAACGTCTTCGCCCTTCGGCAGCGATTTATAAGTTGAGCCGAGTTTCAAATATGGACCAAAGCGGCCGATGCCGGCCTGAATAATCTCGCCCGTTTGCGGATCATGTCCCACATCGCGCGGCAAGGCCAGCAGCGAAAGCGCCGTGGCAAGATCAACGCTGTTCGGATCGGTGCCTTTGGGCAGCGAGGCACGCTTGGGCTTCGGCCCTGCATGCGCTTTCTTTTTCTTCTTCTTTTTCTTGCCCTTGGCATCGGCTTCCGGCTCGGGTTCCGGCGGAGGCGGGGGTGGCGCATGGGCGTCAGGCTTGGGTTCAAGCTGCACATAAGGCCCATAAGGCCCGCTGCGCAGGGAAACTGGCATGCTGGTGACAGGATCGTTGCCCAGCTGCTTGGGCCCTTCGGTTTGCAGCGCGTCACCGCCGCCCACCACCAGCGGCATGGTGAATTTGCATTCCGGATAGTTCGAGCAACCGACGAAAGCGCCGTGCTTGCCCAGTTTCAGCCCCAGGCGCCCTGTGCCGCACACCTTGCATTTGCGCGGTTCGGGATTCTCGAGGGTGGGCACGAAGAAATGCGGGCCAAGGTTTTCATCCAGCGCGTCGATGACGTCGCTGATTTTCAAATCCTTCGTTTCGCCGATGGCGGCGGAAAAATCTTTCCAGAATTCGGCCAGCAGTTTTTTCCATTTCAGCTTGCCGGCGGAAATATCGTCCAGTTTTTCTTCCAGATCGGCGGTGAAGCCGTATTCCACGTAATGTTCGAAGAAATTGGCCAGGAACGCCGTCACCAGCCGCCCGCGGTCTTCGGGGATGAAGCGTTTTTTATCCAGCACCACATAATCGCGGTCCTGCAGCACCTGGATGATGCTGACATAGGTGGACGGCCGGCCGATGCCCAGCTCTTCCAGCCGTTTGATCAGGCTGGCTTCCGAATAGCGTGGGGGCGGCTCGGTAAAATGCTGGTTGGGGGTGATGCCTGCCTTATTCAGGCTCTCGCCCGCGTTTACCGCCGGCAGGCGCGACTGTTTTTCCTCTTCGGCGTCGGAAACGCTGTCGTCTTTTTCATCTTCATAGGCGCGCAGATAGCCGTCGAACACGATCACCGACCCGCTGGCGCGAAACGCATGGCCACCGTTCGAGGCGGTGATGTCGATGCTCACCTGATCCAGCACGGCGCTTTCCATCTGGCTGGCCACCGTGCGCTGCCAGATGAGGGTGTAAAGCCGCATGGCATCGGGCTCGAGATAGCGGGCGATTTGCGTGGGTAGGCGCGACAGATCGGTGGGGCGGATAGCTTCGTGCGCTTCCTGGGCGTTCTTGGCGACCTTATTATATACGCGCGGGCTGTCGGGCAGATAATCCTTGCCATATTCCGCCTGAATGACTTTGCGCGCGCCGGCAATGGCTTCGCCCGACAGGGTGATGCCGTCGGTACGCATATAGGTGATAAGGCCGATGGTCTCGCCGTTGAGGTCCATGCCTTCATAAAGCTGCTGCGCCAAACGCATGGTGCGCGAGGCCGACAGGCCCAGCTTGCGCGAGGCTTCCATTTGTAAAGTAGAGGTGGTGAAAGGCGGGTAGGGGTTGCGCCGCGCCTGCTTCTTTTCAATATTGCCCACGCTCCAGCTGGGCGCGCTGAGCTTCTGCAGGGCTTCTTTCGCCGCGGCTTCGCTGGTAAAGCTGAATTTCTCGACTTTTTTGCCGTCATACTGCCAAAGCCGGGCGGGGATTTTCTCGCCGGTCTTGGTGGTGAACACGGCTTCGATCGTCCAGTATTCCTGCGGCTTGAATTTTTCGATTTCTTCTTCGCGTTCGCAAATCAGGCGCAGCGCCACCGACTGCACGCGTCCCGCCGAGCGCGAGCCCGGCAGTTTGCGCCACAGCACCGGCGACAGGTTGAAGCCCACCAAATAATCCAGCGCGCGGCGCGCCATATAGGCGTCGATCAAATCTTCATCCAGGTCGCGCGGGTTGGCCAGCGCCTCTTTCACCGCCGATTTGGTGATTTCATTAAAGGTGATGCGATGCACCTCTTTGCCCTTCAGCAGGTTCTTGTCTTTTAAAAATTCGCGCACATGCCAGGCGATGGCTTCGCCTTCGCGGTCGGGGTCGGTGGCCAGATATAAGGTGTCGGCTTTTTTCAGCGCGGCGGTGATTTCACCCACGGGGCGCGCGGCGCGGTCGCCCAGCTGCCAATCCATGGCAAAGTCTTCCTCGGGCCGCACCGAGCCGTCTTTGGGCGGCAAGTCGCGGATATGGCCGAAGGAGGCTAATACCTTGAAGTCGCTGCCAAGGTATTTATTGATGGTTTTCGCCTTGGCTGGCGATTCAACGATGACAAGTTTGCTGTCTGACACGCCCTGAATTCCTAAGTGCTAATCCTTAAAGTTGTGTTGACGCCCATAGGACGCAACGACTTAGGGCGAAGGCGTGTAGCCGATTTGGGGGCGCGGCGTCAAATAATAAGGGCAAGACGTTGCGATTATTGGCCGGAATGCGCTTCCAGCTTTTCCGTGGTCAGGCGATAGCCCATGGCGTGCAGAATGGCGTTCACGCTCTCGAATTTTGGATTCCCATCTTCGGAAAGGGCCTTTTGCAAGCCTTTACGGCTTAAACCCGCGGTTTCCGCAGTTTGGCTTACGCCTTTTACACGACTGACCACCCGCAGGGAAGCCAGTAAAACCCCCGTGTCGCCATCCTTCGAATATTCTTCGAAAAGGATATCGATATAGTCATCTATCTCTTCGGGATGCTTGCGAAGATATTCTTCTTCAATTTCCCGAATGGTTCTATATTTTTTCACGGCTCAGATACTCCTTCCAATAGGCCTTGGCCTGTTCGATGTCTTTGCTTTGTATTCCTTTATCGCCGCCACAAAGTAGGACAATGATATTATTTCCCTGTTCTCCAAAATAAATCCTGTAGCCGGGGCCAAAAAACATTCGCAGTTC
>JACQAB010000203.1 GCA_016195205.1 Pseudomonadota bacterium | reverse complement strand
CGATCTCGCGCTCCGGTCCACCCGGAAAATCCATATTCATTTCCTTCAAAAGGCGGCGCACTTCGGCGGCGAATTTTTCCTGATCGTTCAACAGGTGCGGCAGCCCGCCCAAATGCCGGCCCGCGCGCTTTTCCACCCATTCGCGCCACAGGCCCGCGGCATGCTTGGCGGCGGGCGGCAGGGGCTCGCCGCTCAGCGCCTCATGCGCCAGGAGACGCAAGGCATCGGGCAGCGGCACCCGCGCGCGTTCGGTGGCTTCCCCATAACCCTGGCGGCGGCAGCACTCTTCCAGCATCGCGGAAAGATTGCGCCCCACGCCTTTCATGGCCCGCGCGCCCAGGGCCTCGCAGCGCGTTTGTTCCAGCGCGTCGTAAATCTTGGTCGCGACCTCGCCCGCCGGTTTCTGAGCCTTGAAAATTTTCGCGTCGTGAAAGCGCAGGCGCAAACTGGCGGCATCGGCCGCGCCGCGGATCAGCGCGCGTTGCTCAGCTGGCAGGTCACGTGGTGGCAAAGGCAGACGGATGCGTTTTTTGGCAAGGCCGGGTAATTCCGCGGAGAACAGCACTTCCGCCTCGGGCTCGCCGGCCAGCGTGCGCGCCGTGGCCACCGTGGCGCGTTTGAAGATTTCGACAGGTTCTTGAGCTTCGGTCATCTTAGGCGCCTAGGCCTTAGGCACGAGGTGTGAGGCAGAAAAAATATACCGTTCTTTTTCCTAGGGCCTAGGGCCTCATTCCTAAGGCCTATTTTTCCTTGGCGCGGCTGATATCGCACACCACCTCATAGGGCTGGGCCGTTAACCCCTGCATCAGCAGGCGCACAAACCCCACCCGCGGCGGCAGGTCCAGCTTTTCCTCGATGCGGATTTCGTTCAAGCCGATGGGCGGCGGCGGAACATGCTGGCCGAAGCTGATCACAAAATTGGCCTGGCCCTCTTTAACGCCGACAAAATTGGAATAATAGCCATAGCCCCGCGCCGGCGCAGGCACGGCCCCGCGCAGCAGCCACATTTCATGGCCCGAGCTGCGCTCGCTGCCGCGGCGGACTTCCATCACGCCGTCGCTGCAGGCGAAGACCTCATCGGGATGGTCGCCATAACCGAAAAAATCGCTGACGTCATCGCCCCACTGGTCAAGCTTGTGGCCGAAATCCACCCGTGTCGCGGGGGGTTGGGCGTGTTCGAGATGGGCGGCAAGAAGAAAGATGGGAAGCATGATTAACTCCTGAGGTTCGAGGATACGTGGGTTCGAGGGTTCGTGGGAGATGCAAACCTCGCACCTTCGAACCCTCGCACCTACGAACCCCTTTCTTCCGCCAACTCCGTCCCAAAGCAGCGCTGGTAATATTCCCCCAGCGTGGCGCGTTCAGTTTCGTCGCATTTGTTTAAGAAAGTGTAACGGAACGCCGCGCCCAGGTCCTTAAAGATGCTGTGGTTCTGCGCCCAGCTGATCACCGTGCGCGGGCTCATCACCGTGGAAAGGTCGCCCTGGATGAATCCGGTGCGGGTTAAATTGGCCATCTGCACCATGGCGGCGATGGTCTTGCGGCCTTCTTCACTGTCGTATTCTGGGCATTTGGCCAGGACGATGCCCATTTCCTCGTTGGGCGGCAAGTAATTCAGCGTCGCCACGATGTTCCAGCGGTCCATCTGCCCCTGATTGATGGGCTGCGTGCCGTGATACAGGCCCGAGGTGTCGCCCAAACCTACCGTGTTGCTGGTGGCAAATAAGCGGAAAGCCGGATGCGGTTTCAGCACGCGGTTCTGATCCAGCAGCGTCAGCTTGCCTTCCGATTCCAGCACGCGCTGGATCACAAACATCACGTCCGGCCTTCCGGCGTCATACTCATCAAACACCAGCGCACAAGCATGCTGGAACGCCCAGGGCAACAGCCCTTCGCGGAATTCGGTGATCTGCTTGCCATCTTTTAAAACAATGGCGTCGCGGCCGACCAGATCGATGCGGCTGATATGACTGTCCAGGTTGATGCGGATGCATGGCCAATTTAGCCGCGCCGCTACCTGCTCGATATGCGTGGACTTGCCGGTGCCGTGATAGCCCTGAATCATCACGCGCCGGTTATGCGCGAAGCTCGCCAGAATGGCCAGGGTGGTGGGCGGATCAAAGCGGTAGTTTTCATCCACCAGCGGCACATGTTCGGAACTTTCGGAAAAGGCCGGCGCCGTTAAATCGGTGTCGATGCCAAAGCTTTGCCGTACCGACACCTTGATGTCGGGCAGGCCTTTTTCGGTATCGGCGGCGGTGCTTTGCATGGATAGCCTAACCGTAAGACCTGTTACTGTACACCAGTTGCAAAAAACGCCCCCTCAATTCCGGGGGCTGGGCTTCCAGCGCCCTCTGAAGCAAGACGTGGCGACGCAACGGAACGGCGTCAGCGGCGGAAGCGCGCTCGAACATTCGCTGGTGCAGTCCGATCTCAACGTCGCGTTCTTGCGGCAAAAGACATGCAAGCCGCTCGCGAAGAACGCGCTCGCGGGCTTCCCAGGAACTCCAACCTTCATCGGTTACTGCATGCATGATGTCTGGCCTGTTTTTCCTAGACTATCTGTCTAGCCCTTATCTTATCAACGGCCTTTCCGGTAAAGGCTTTTCAGCAGCGTAAAGGCCGCGTTGAGGCGTTTGATGCGGTCGCCAGCGGCATCAAAACTGACATCGGGATGATGGCGTTTCACCAGCTCGTGATAGCGCCGCTTGACCTTGCCGAAATCAACGGGCGGCTCCAGCCCCAGTTCCAGCAGCGCTTCGCGGGCGGCTTCCATGGAACTGGCCGCGTTGAAAGATTTAACTTCCTCTTCCGGCCCCGGCGAAAACTTCCTGGGGCCTCGGGCCTGGGGCCTCGGGCCTCTCTTCGGTCCCCATTGCCCGAACGGCCACGACGGCCGGTTCCACACCGTGTCGAAGCGGATCGCGGCTTCCATTTCCTCTTCGCCGAGACCCTCGTAGTAATCCCAGGTTTCGTTATAGGCCTTCACATGATCCAGGCAGAACCAGCGCGTGGCCTGCTCGCGGCGTTCGTCGATGATGTTCAGCGGCGCGGCGGCGCGCTCTTCACGATAGCGGCGGCCGGGAGCCTTGTGCTCGCCCACGCCTTCGCAGCCCGGATGCTCGCAGCGGCGCAACGCCACCACCCGCGTTTCCGGAAGGAAACGCGTGAAGAAATGCCGGGGCAAATCGGCGCGTGAAAAACTGGAAGATTTGCGGCTCGAGGACATCAACTCAGAATATCATAACGAGGTTGATTATTATTAACTTTTTCCCCGAAATTGAGGACTTTTTTGGCATATTTTTTTCCGGTTCTTTTCGCCCTTGCCGCCGCGCCCCATGGCTTCTAGGATGGCCGCGTTTTCAAACCCAAGAGGCACACATGCAAACCGCAGCTCCCACCGCAGCAAGATGGCCCACAGGATGGGCCGTCCTGGACCAGGCAAAAGCAAACTTGCGTCGCGCAACCTCAGCCGTCCAAAAAAGCTTCGTGGCCCGCCCCATCGCTACCGCCGGCACGGTTATCACGCTCGCGCTTATACCGCCGGTCGGACTGGCAACCTATAGCCTTCACGCCGCCCCCACTCGGCCTGCGCAAGTTCTTTGCCAGACAACGCCCTTGTGCAACGGCCAGCCGGTACATTCCACTTTTGCCTACGCTAAAAACTAGCCGTTATTAAATGCACGGAAGAAGCCATCCGCTTATGTATCAACCGCTGGACGCTTATGCGCGCCTGCATGTCAGTGGCCGCGGATTGGCCGTGGGTGCTGTGTGTATTCTGGCCGCCAGCGCCACGGCCGCGCTTGGCCTCGGTGTTGCCAAGCTGGCTCAAACCATGGCAAGCAGTGCCGCTTCCCGGCCGTCTGCGGTTGGAACATCCGCGTGCCCACGCCCGCCGCAACTGTTCGGCGCCCGTCCCGGCTGTCACTAAGAGGAAAGATGCATCACCGAGGCCACCCGCTTACCGACAGTGTTTTTGCCGTACATGGCCGCGTGCGTCATACGCCGCATAGGCCGCATAAGATGTCCAGAAAAACCATCTATGCGCTTCTTGCGTTAAGCGGGTTGACAGGCGCAGGTCTCGGCTTTGCCGCACCTTACGTAGCTTCGCGGCTGGCCACGCTTTCTGCTTCTCTGCCTTCCTCGCCGGATACCGACCGTTGTGAAAGCGGGCTGAAATTTCTGTTTCAGGAATGCAAGCCTTGAGCGTCGCCGCGCGCATCCGCGAAAAAATCACCGCCGCTTTCAGCCCCTGCACGATTCAGCTTGAAGACCAAAGTCCCAAACACGCCGGGCATGCCGGGGCCAAGCCAGGAGGCGAAACCCATTTTCATCTGGAAATCGTGTCCCCCGCTTTCGCCGGGCTGTCGCGGGTGGAGCGCCAGCGCCGGGTCCATGCCGCGCTGAAGGATGAGCTGGAAGGGCCGGTGCATGCCCTTTCCCTGTCCCTGAAAATGCCGGAAGAAGCCGCTTGAAAAGTCGAAAAGCCGCTACGAATCGTCCAAAAGACAACTAAAGGTTGTTACCTTATTAATTATGAGGTTAAGCGGGTATTATGCACAACCAGAGATTGCTATAATTATCTTTTTTAAAACCATAGGTTGTGATAATACAACCTCAAGTTGCCAAACCGTTCGTGAATTCTCCTCCTCACAGAACGGGCGCGACGCCGATGGATAGATCAATTCAAGGAGACAGAACATGGACGTGACCCACGCCGAGGGAGAACGCAAGCCCTGCTCCTCCTTAATTAGCCGCAATATCACGGTAATGGGCCACCGCACCTCGATGCGCCTGGAACCGGCCATGTGGGACGCGCTGATTGAAATATGCCGCCGCGAAAAGCTCACCATCCACCAGCTATGTGACATCGTGTGCGAGCGCAAGCCGCCGGAAACCTCGTTCACCGCGGCGATGCGCGTTTTCGCCATGAGTTATTTTCGCGCCGCCTCCACCGAAGACGGGCATTCCAAGGTCGGGCACGGCTCGGCCTTTTTGTTCAGCGCCAAGAAAGATTTCGCCGGGCTGTCGCCACGTCCGGTGCTGGCGCTCAGCACTCAGGAGCCACCCTCGCCCGCGGCGCTGGTCCACGGCATGCGGCGGTTTTAGGGCATTTCCAGTACCGCGCGCACATCCACGGTGGCAATTTTGTTTTCCACGAAAGCCTCGCCGATGCCGCGCACCAGCACGAAAGTCAGCTCGCCGTCCATCACCTTTTTATCGTTGAACATGGTGGTAATCAGGTGTTCCACCGGCCAGCCGCGCCCGCTGAGCGAGGTGGGCAGGCCCATGGCTTTCAAATGGGTAACCACGCGCTCGACATCGGCCGGCGGGCAGAACCCCAGGCGATGGGAAAGTTGAAACGCCTTCACCAGGCCCATGGCCACTGCCTCGCCATGCAAAATGCTGCCGTCGTAATTGGTCAGGGTTTCGAAAGCATGCGCGAACGTATGGCCCAGATTCAGCAGGGCGCGCTTGCCCAGGTCTTTCTCGTCTTCTGTCACATAAAAGGCCTTCATCGCACAAGCGGTGCGTATGGCCTGCACCTGAATCTCCTGCCGCGCTATTTTTCCGGCGGTGATGTGCGGGCCGTTCTTCTCCAGCCAGCGGAAAAAACTGGCATTGCCCAGCAACCCGTATTTCACGACTTCGGCATAGCCCGATTTTACCTCGCGCGTCGGCAGGGTTTTCAGCGTATCGACGTCCACGATCACCAGGCGCGGCTGGTGAAAGGCGCCGATCAGGTTCTTGCCACGCGGCGAGTTAATGCCGGTTTTGCCGCCCACGGCGCTGTCTACCTGCGATAAAAGCGTGGTGGGAATCTGCACGAAATCCAGCCCACGCAGGGCAATCGCCGCCACGAAGCCGGTCAGGTCGCCGATCACCCCGCCGCCGAGCGCCACCAGTACCGTGCGCCGGTCGATGCTTTTCATGAATAAATTATCGAGCACGAAAGACAGGTAGGAAAAGTTTTTGGTCTGCTCGCCGGTGGGCATCACCAGCAGATCGTCTTTGGTCAGGCCCGCCCGGGTGAAAATGTCATGCGCCTTGGTGCCGTAAAAATGCTGCACCGTGGTGTCGGTCACGATCAGGCAGCGGCGATCGCCCAGAATCTCCTTGATCAGTTCGGGCGCGCGCTCCAGCAAGCCGGTGCCGATATGAATCGGATAGCTGCGCGGCCCAAGATCCACATTCACGCGGGATTCGGAAGAAAGGCCGAAGGGAGTGTCAAAATTGGTTTGGGGACACATAGGGGGGAACCTTTGAACACAAATAGGGATAACAGGAAAAGATTAAAACCAGCTTATTGCTTTGTCACTACGCCTGTATCCGTCATTTTCCGTCATTCTTCAGGGCCCGCAGGACCTCTTCCACCGCCGTCTCGGCGCTGCGGCCGCTATTGTCCACCACCCACCGGGCCTGGGCGTAAAAAGGCTCGCGCTGCGTTAAAATGCGCCGCAACGTTTGTTTCGGATCATCCCCGGTCAGCAGGGGACGGGTTTCGTCACCCTTGATGCGCTTGAAAAGCGTTTCCACATCCGCCTTCAGCCAGACGGTGATGGCGCATTCCTGCAACAGGACGCGGGTGCTTTCATCCATCACCGCGCCGCCGCCGGTGGCGATCACCGCCGGGCCCTTAGGCAACAGGGAAGCGATTTTCTGTTTTTCAATGGCGCGGAAAGCGGTTTCGCCATATTTCGAGAAGATGTCGCGGATGGTGGCCTGCTGCTCGCGCTCGATCTCTTCATCCAGATCGATGAACGGCACCCCCAGCTGGCGGGCCAGCGCCTTGCCCACGGTGGTCTTGCCCGAGCCCATCATGCCAGTGAGAACAAGAGGTTTGGAAAGAGCCATGGGGCTTGGGGGCTAAGGGGCTAATGGAATCAAAATAGGCCTATAAAATATCGGGCGCAAATTTTATGCTAAGATCCCCTAGCCCCTTAGTCGCTCAGCCCCTCAGCCCCAATGAAATGGCTCATCCCCTTCGTTCTTGTTGCAACGCTTCTGGCAAATAGCCCGGCACAAGCGGAAGAAAGCGCCCCGGATGATCTGCTGGCGCCGGCGCAGGACGCCGTACCGCGCGCAAGCCCGGCGCCGGAAGCCGTTCCTGCTGAAGCGCCCGCCGAGGCCGAGGCCCCTTCCGGCCCCATCCTTCCCGATCTGCCGCCCACCATTATTTCCGCGCCCGAAGAAACTGGCGTGCCGCTTCCGCCACCGTCGCCGACAGGTTTCGGCTTGCTGGACGGCAAGGCCGGGATGGGCGTGGGCGTGTGGCGGCAAAGCGAAATCGAAAGCATTACACCCCTTCTGCGCGACGTCAGTTTTGCCCTGACGCGCGGCAGCCTGCGTGAACCGGCGCTGAAAAACCTGGCGCAACGGCTGGCCTTAACCCACGCCATCCAGCCGATGGGCGATCTCAACGAAGGCCCGAAATTTTTCGAGGCGCGCGTGCTGCTGGTGGCCGCCGCCGGAAATATCGGCGACGCTTTCCGGCTGCTGCTGCGCAACCCGCGCTATTTCGGTGAAGACGGCGCGCAGCGCCTGGGCGGCCTCATGCTAATGCAGGGAGATTTTCCACGCCTCTGCAACGATCCGCATCTGCACGCGCCGCTACTGTTCTGGCAAAAACTGGCGGTGGTCTGCGCGCTACGCGACGAAAAACGCCCACAAGCGCAAATGCTGCTCGACCTGATGCGCGAGGCCGGCGAGAGCGATACTTTGTTCCTTGAACTGGCCGAAGCTGCCACCACCGGAAAGCACGTCCTTAAGCCCCGGCCCGCCAAGGAAATCCTGGCCCTGCATGCCGCCCTGCTGGGCATGGGCGATCTGGATGTCACGCCGGCCATGCTCAGCGTGCTGGAACAAAACCCCTACCCGCTGCTTCTGCAGGTGAAGGGGCCGGAAGAATGGCGCGCGCGCATGGCGCAGGCTCTGGATAATTCCGAATCCATTACCGCCAAGACCTTCATGGATATTCTGGCCGGGCTTACGCTGAAATCCGAGCTTCTGCAAAAACTGCGGCAGGATCCAAAAATCCTCGGCAATGAAAAACTGATTCCCGCCGTGCTGCGCGCCGCCTATGCCCTGCGCGCGGCGGAAGAAAAAGACATCGAGGCCAAATCCCGGGCCGCGCTGCTGGGGGCGCTGATTACGTTGACGGCGTCGCGCGAATTGACGGGAGATCTGGGCCGGATGATTCTGGCGCTGGTACCGCCGCCCGCGCCCGATTTGGGAGTCATGGCGCCCTCTTTTGCCCGCCTGGCCCTGCTGCAAAACGACCGTGCCGCCAAAACCTGGCTGGGATTGGCAGGAAACTCCGCCACGCCGTCTTATGCCCTGGCGGCCTTGCGCCACGCTTTGCCCGTGGGGGAACGCGATGAACTTCTGGCCGGCTTTGTCAGCAACTCCGCCACCCCGGCCATGGCACGCGCCAACGCCCTGGCCTTTCTGCAGGCGCTGGGCCTGACGCCCGGCGAAAAAGCCCTTTCGGCCCTGGCGGCGCAAAGCGTTTCGCTGCCCAAACCGGCGCAGGATCCCGAGCTTGACGCCGACCTTCAGGAAGGCCGCAAGGGCGAGGCGCTGCTGCGCATCATGCTGCTGTCGCCCAGCGACACGGTGTCGGTGACGCTGTTGCGCGTGAAGGCCCTGCGCGCGATGGGATTTAAAAAAGAAGCTACGGAACTGGCCCTGCCCTATCTTTAAAAAACCAAGGAGAACAGCATGAATAGGACTAAATCTACGGGAATGGCCGCGGTGGTTTTTCTTGCCGCCGTTCTGATGCCGGGCGGCGCGGTTCTGGCCGAAGGCCCGGTGATGGAACGCAACATCAGTATTTCGGCCAGTGGCCAGGCCATGGCCACGCCCGACCTCGCTTACATCACCGCGGGCCTGGTCACCGAAGACCCAACCGCCCGCGGCGCCGTCGCCGCCAATAACCTGACCATGAGCAAATTGATTACCGGCATGAAAACGGTGGGCGTGGCCCCGGCCGACATCCAGACCACCGGCTTTTACATGTCGCCGCGCTATACGCAGGGCGGGGGCGAACGCCCACCCGTGATGAACGGCTACAGCGTCACCAACCAGGTCCGCATCACCGTGCATGACCTTAAACGGCTGGGTGAAATTCTGGATACCGCGGTGGCCCTGGGCGCCAACCAGATGAACGGCATCAGCTTTGACGTATCCAATGCCGAAAACCTGCGCGACGCCGCGCGCCGTGACGCCATGAATAACGCCAAGCGCCGCGCCGAACTCTATGCCGCCGCGACCGGGGCGCAGCTGGGACCGGTGCTGCAGATTTCCGAAGGTGGCAGCGGGGGAGGCCTCATCCCGATGGCGCCCATGGCCCTGCGGGTGGAGGCTTCTAAGTCGGTGCCGGTGGAAAGCGGATCGCAGATGCTGGAAGTAAGCGTACAGGTCACTTACGCCTTACACTAAAACTCAGCAGTACTCTAAAGCCGCTGGGCCGAGTCAGATGCGCCGCCGTTTCGAGAACTGGCGCGCAGCGTGCTTAAAGGCACGTGAGCACTGGCCCGCCTTCGCCAAGGCTACGGCGGGTTTTGTCTCAGCAACGGTCCGCCGAAGCTTTAGCGGAGGCGGAAAGCGCAGAAACGGCAAGCAGGTGGCTGGCCCAGTTAGGCTTTCACGGTGCGGTTACGGCCTTCTCTTTTCGCGCGGTACAAGGCCTGATCGGCCTCGTTGGTCAACTGATCCAGCGTTTTGCCGTCTTTCACGCCCGTATAGCCGAACGACATGGTGATGCGTAGGGTACTGCCATCGGGTGCCTTGACTTCCAGCCGGCTGATCGCCGCGCGCAACCGTTCCAACACCGGCAGGGCGGCCTCCATATCCAGTCCTTTCAGGATCAACATGAATGTCGTTGATGTTTTTGAAGTGGTCGATATCGGCCAGCGCCATCACGAAAGGCGTGCCGGCGTTCTTGAAGCGGTTGACCTCGCGGTTGAAATCTTCCTGCAGCCCGGCGCGGGTGCGCAGGCCGGTAAGCGGGTCGAGTCCCGCCGCCGCTTCGGAAAAAGCGTGTTCCAGGCGGCGCACGGCGGTAACGAATTCATCGAAGCGCGTCAGCACCTTTTCGTAATCGGCGATGGGCAGCGCCTCGTTCTCAGGCGCGCGCAGCAGCACCAGCTTGGCCGCCGTGTGCAACTGGTCGTGCAGATGGCTGATGCGGTCCAGCACCGGCTGCTGGGCGGTCATGGCGCTGTGGGCGCACTCCTGCCACTGCAGGAAAGAGGTGGGAACTTTCAGCTCATTAGCCCGCGCGGTGCGCTCGGTGCCCGAATAGAAGGCGGCCTGATGCCACTGCGACAACCAGGCGATGTGGTCATCCACGACCTTGCCAAGGCCTTGCACGATACGGGTATTGGCGTCCATGAGGGGCCGTCCGGGGGGAAAGTGGCGAAAGTCTAGCTATAGGCAGGAAGCTTTACCAATCCCTTAAAAAACCGCTTTGTCCCTGTATTCCTTAGCCTATTGATTAAGAATGGAATTTTTATCCGCCATCGGGTTGCCTTTTTTAAATGTATAACGGAAGTGAGAAAGTCAAGGGTGCCTTCGGGGCCCTTACAAGCTTTCGCCCCTTGTCGCTTCACTCGAAGGTCTTGGAGGACAAAATGATGCATCGCGACGATACCCTTACCCAAAAATCCAACCAGCGTTTTATCGCTAAAGCCATGGCCGCGCCCATGCTGGAGCGGCAGGACGAATACGCCCTTGCCACCGCCTGGCGCAAGAAGGGCGATGAAAAAGCCCTGCACAAACTCATTGAATCCTACACCCGCCTGGTGGTGGCCATGGCCTCGCGTTTCCGCGGCTATGGCTTGCCGGTGGGCGACCTGATTCAAGAAGGCCATATCGGGTTGTTGCAGGCGGCCTCGCGCTTCGAACCCGAGCGGGGCCTGCGTTTCGCCACCTATGCCGGGTGGTGGATCCGCGCCTCGATCCAGGACTACATCCTGCGCAACTGGTCAATCGTGCGTTTAAGCTCGGCCGCCGGACAGAAAGCGCTGTTCTTCAACCTGCGGTCCTTGCGCGCCCGCATCGAAGGCAAGGACGGAAGCGCCCCGGCCCGCCTCAATTTCGAGGTGCGCGACGAAATCGCCGACGCCCTGCGCGTCGCCCCGAAAGAGGTGGAACGCATGGACCAGCGCCTTTCCGGGCATGATGTCAGCCTGCATGCGCCGATGAATGATTCCAGCGGCGCGGCGGAATGGCAGGACTTCCTTGAGGATGACAGCCAGAATCCCGAGGAAGAGGTGATGGAACGCCTGGATGGCGAAGTGCGCAGCCTGCAATTGAAAGAGGCGCTGCGCGGGCTGGACGTGCGCGAGCGCGCCATCATCAAGGCCCGCCATCTGCGCGAAAGCGGCGCCACGCTGGAAGAACTGGGCGAAAAGCTTCATGTCAGCAAGGAACGCGTGCGCCAATTGGAAAGCCGCGCTTTGTCCAAGCTGAAAAAGGCGATGCTGGAAGCCACCGCGGAAAAAGAAAAAGTGGACGCGTAGGGCGCGATCTCTCCATTAAACAAGCCTGTCATCCCAGCCAAGCGAGGCGCAGCCGAGCGCGTGCTGGGATCCATGGCAACCGCCTCTCTACCGGATAGGTTTCGGCCATGGATGCCAGCATTCGCTGGCATGACACGGCTTGTTTAAGCTTTTTTCCTAAACTCCCCCGCCTCACGGCGCAGGCGATAGGCCTCGGTTAAACGGACGGCGCGTGCGTGAAAAAGTTCAACGTCCGTCCACATCATCCGCCGGGCTGGCCAGAACCTTGCCGCCGCCCAGCGAGATATGGTCGTCCGGCCCCTGCACGGCGCGCAGGCTGGCGGGGATCAACCCGGCATCGGCGCCTGGCGGCAGGCAGATCATGTTGATGTTGTGCATCAGGCCATAAATGTTTTCCTGGCGGCCCGAAAAATTATTCGGATTGAACAGCGCCCCGGTATGCCACCACATCCGGTAGCCCAGATCCTGCAGCAGGGTAATGATGGGCGGCGAGTTTTTGGGCCGGTTGTTTTCCAGGTAAACCACCGGGCGATAGCGCGCCAGGCTGTTTTTCGCGCCTTCCAGCACGTCCAGCTCCATGCCTTCCACGTCGATTTTCAGGAAATCCAGCCGCGAACCGGCCAAAACTGAATCCAGCGTCACGCATTCGGCGCGGATGCGGTTCTGCGAGAATTTCACTTCCGTGAAACCTGTTTCGCGAAACGGCAATCCGGAAAAATTGCCGGGCTGGGTGTAGTCGGGCTCGGTGATTTCCAGCGTGCAGGCTTCGCGGCCCAGGCACAGGTTATGCAGCGTTACGTTATCCAGTCTGTTCTGCGCCACCGTTTCGCGCAGGCATTCGAAGATCACCGGCTGCGGCTCGAACGACCGCACGCGGCCATAAGGCCCCACCGCTTTCGAAAACGGCACGGTAAAGGTGCCCAGGTTAGCGCCGGCATCCACCACCACCTGGCTGAAGGAAAGAAAACGGCGCACAAACTGCCATTCATGCTCGTGATATTCGCCGTAATACAGCAGGGACAGGCTGACCAGCAGATCTTCGGGGATGACCACGAACTGGCCATGCCGCCCCTTGACCAGCATTTTTTCAGGCGGCGGGGACGAGTCTTGCGGGATGGGGAGAGCGGCCATAACCCATTATCGGCCGGGAATCGCGCCGGGCCAAGGATCGAGAAGGCCTGTAAACAAAGCTGCGGGATGGTCGAGGCGGCGCAAGATCCTTCAGGGTTCTCATGATCGCAGCCTGCACATAAGGGCGGACTTGTGGGGGTTCGGTCATAAGCCTGCGCATATACGGATCTTTAAAACTCCACTCAGCCAAATCTTCCACAAGTTCAATCGAATAGCCGTAATAGGCGCGAACCTGTTCCGCCATATCAGCCAGGCGCCGGGCCAGTTTGGCATGACGCTCGGCGCGGCGGCTTGGGCCGGCAAAGCGCGCGAACTGGGCGGAAGCCTTGCCATATACTGTTGCCACCCCGGGAAGTCCGGGAACCCAGGCCAGCGCGGCGGGAAGCTTAATTTTGTAGCTGTTAGGATTGCTGCGCGCGCCGTATTCCTGCGCCAGGATTTCCAGCGTTTGACAATAAACGCGCAGCACTCGGCTTTTCACTTCGTTCGCAGACAGATCGACACCGATGCTGCGCGCATACACCACCCAATCATCAAGCAGGGCAAGAAGAGGTGGTTTTTCGATAGATTGAGATGGGGCAAGCACGGAAGGGCTTTTTGAAACGTCTTGGGTGGGACCCGCAAACTATCAAAATCATTCCGCCCACAAAAGCGATTTCTGCCTTAATCGATTTTAGTGCCGGAAATGGCGGATTCCCGTGAACACCATGGCCAATCCGGCCTGGTCGGCGGCCTTGATCACCTCGTCATCGCGCACCGAGCCGCCCGGCTGAATCACCGCCGTGGCCCCCGCCTCCACCGCCGCCAACAAGCCGTCGGCGAAGGGGAAAAACGCATCGCTGGCCACTACGCTGCCCTTGGTCAGCGACTCTTTCAATCCGGCAGCTTTGGCGGCTTCCAGGCTTTTGGCCGCGGCGATGTGCGCGGAATCCACGCGGC
>JACQAB010000202.1 GCA_016195205.1 Pseudomonadota bacterium | reverse complement strand
CCATCGCGATGAACCACTGCGGCGTGTTCCTGAAGATCACCGGTTTCTTGGACCGCCAGGAGTGCGGGTAATCGTGCGTGAGCCTGGCGCGCGCGAGCAGCATGCCGGCCTCGCGCAGCGCCTTGATCACCGCCTCGTTGGCATCGCCCTTCTCACCTTTGTCGGTCAACACGCGCTTACCCTCGAAGCCGGGGGCTTCACGGGTGAAAAACCCTGCGTCATCGACGGTGTAGGGGATGGTGGTGTCAATACCACGTCCGGAAAGCATAGCCGTATTTTCTACCCATATATTATAGTCATCACTGCCATGCCCAGGTGCTGTGTGTACAAAGCCCGTGCCAGTATCTGCCGTAACATGATCGCCCTCTAAAAGCGGGACTAAAAAATTGTAGCCCAGCGCGTTGAGCGGATGCACACAATTTTCATTCCGCAACATATCAGTCGTTACATCTCGCATCCGCTCGTATTGGACGACGCGCGCCTGCTTCATGACGCTTTCCACCAGGGCATCTGCTAAAATTAATTTGTCGCCTAGCTTCGTCCAATTATCCGGTGGTACGTTGACTATTTTGTAGAGGCCGTATTTGATTTTCGAAGAAAATGAAACAGCGCGATTACCGGGAATTGTCCAAGGCGTTGTGGTCCAAATGACGATAGAAGCGCCAGAGAGATCGCTGTTTTCTTTTTGAATTTTTTTCTGGTCAGGCCCCACACCCATGGTTGATACAAGAGGAAACTTCACCCAAATGGTATCCGACACATAATCTTCGTATTCGATTTCGGCTTCGGCCAGCGCGGTTTTTTCGACCACCGACCACATCACGGGTTTGGAACTGCGATACAGCCCGCCATTCAGCGCGAAGGCGTGAATCTCGCGCACGATGGCGGCCTCGGCGGAAAAATCCATGGTGCTGTAAGGATTTTGCCAGTCGCCTTCCACGCCCAGGCGCTTGAACTCGCCCGCCTGCACGTTCTGCCAATGGGCGGCGAATTCGCGGCATTCCTTGCGGAACTGCAGGACCGGAACCTTGTCCTTATCCTGCCCGGTGGCGCGGTATTTTTCCTCGATCTTCCATTCGATGGGCAACCCGTGGCAATCCCAGCCCGGCACGTAATGCGCGTTATAACCCAGCATCTGGTAACAGCGGTTGACCACATCCTTCAAAATCTTGTTCACCGCATGGCCGATATGCAGGTTGCCGTTCGCATAAGGCGGACCATCATGCAGGATGAATTTCTCGGCCGTCGCCGATTGCGCGCGCAGTTTTTTATGCAGCTCGGTCTTTTCCCAAAAGGCCAGAAGCTCGGGCTCTTTCTGGGGCAGCCCGCCGCGCATGGGGAAGGTGGTTTTGGGCAGAAAAACGGTGTTTTTATATTCGTCAGCCATGCGCTTTATTTAAGCTAACAGCCGCTTTGCAGCAAGGCAGTCCTGGCCAATCTGCTGCTTTAAGGCTTCCAGCGAAGGAAAAGCCGCCTCATGGCGGATATAATCGGCCAGCCCCACGCGCAATTCCTGCCCGTAAAGATCACCGCTGAAATCGAATAGATGCGCCTCAAAGCGCTCGGCATTGCCGCCCAAAGTGGGCCGCCGGCCAAAATTGGCCACGCCTTTCAGGCTTTTGCCGGCCAGTTTTGCCTGTACCGCATAAACGCCATAGGCCGGGCGCAGGGTGCCGTTCAGGTCAAGATTGGCGGTTGGATAACCCAGCTTGCGCCCCGCGCCGTCACCCTTTTCCACCACGCCTTCTATTTCCCATACGCGGCCAAGGGCGTTGGCCGCCTGCCACACCTCGCCCTTCTGCAGCTGTTCACGGATGCGGGTGGAGGACCACAATTCTTGTCCATCCTTCTGCGGGGCGATTTCGGTCACGCTGCGCTCATGCCCGCCGAAAAAAGCCTTCAGCGATTCCATGTTGCCCAGGCGCTTATGCCCGAAAACAAAATCATGCCCGGCCACGGCATGCGCCACGTTCAGCTCTTTCAGCAGAATACGCTCCATGAATTCCTGGGCCGTGATTTTGGCGAAGGCCGGGCTGAAGGGAATTTCATACAGAACATCCACGCCCATTTCGGCCAGCAGCTTGCGCTTGATCGGCGCGGGCGTAAGGCGGAACGGCGCGTGATCGGGAAAGAAGATAGACCGGGGGTGCGGCTCAAACGTAATCACGCCAAAGAGCCGCTTTTCGGCGCGCGACAGGGCGTGGGCCGCGTTCAGCACCGCCTGATGCCCTTTGTGCAGCCCGTCAAAATTGCCCAGCGCCGCCACGGCGCCCTGGGCCGAGGCGGGAAGGTTGTCGGAATGGGTAAAAATTTGCATAAAGCTAATTTAGAATATTTTGCGGCCCGGATGCCAGCTTTGCTAGGATGCCTTTATGCCCTATGAAATCACCACCTTCCCCTGCTCCACGGGCGGCTTTATGCGCTGGGCGCGGCTGGAAGGACCCAAACCCTCGCGCGGCTGCGTGATCATCCATATCGGCTGGGGCGAGTGGCTGGAAAAATACGCCGCCGACGCCGAGAAATGGCGCAGGCGCGGCTTTGAAACCGTGGTGCTGGAACGACGCGGCCAGGCGCTGTCGTCGCGCTTTCTGGAAAACCGCAACAAGGCCTGGCTGCCCGATTACAGCCGGCTGGTGGAAGACTTCGACGAATTCTTCCGCCAGATTTTCGACGATGAACACGAGCCGCTGCTGCTTTGCGGCCATTCAATGGGCGCGCATCTGCTGCTGCGCTGGATGTTGGAAAAGCGGCCGCGCGTGGCGATTAAGGGCGTGATCCTGCTCAGCCCGATGCAGCGTATTTTGACGCCGCCCTTTTCTTATTCCATGGCAAGGCTTATCACCGCCGTGGCCATGATGCTGGGCCTGAGCCGTCATTACGCGCCGGGGCAGGAAAGCTTCGATCCTGTAAAGACCCCCTTCGCCGGAAATTTCATCACGCATGACGAGGCGCGCTATGACGCGATGGTGCTGGCCTTGCGCGAGAATCCGCTGCTAAAATCAGGCGGTGTGACTTTTGGCTGGTTGCAGGCCGCTTTCCGCTCTGCCGAAAAGCTGGAAAAGCTGCTGCTGCTGGGCGCGCCGCGCGGGCCCTATCTGATGCTGGGCGCCGAAAACGATCCGCTG
>JACQAB010000205.1 GCA_016195205.1 Pseudomonadota bacterium | reverse complement strand
GATATTTGCGGCGTCGATTGGCCCGACCGGCCTGAGCGGTTTGACGTGGTTTATAATCTTCTCAGCCTGCCGTTGAACCAGCGCCTGCGCGTGAAGGTGTCGGCACCCGAGGCAAGTGCCATGGTGCCCTCGGTAGTGGGGGTTTACCCGGCGGCCAATTGGTTTGAGCGCGAAGCGTATGACCTTTTCGGCATCCTGTTCGAAAATCATCCCGATTTGCGCCGCCTGCTTACCGATTATGGATTCGAGGGCTATCCGTTGCGGAAAGACTTCCCGCTCAGCGGCTATGTGGAAGTGCGCTATGACCCGCAGCTTCAGCGCGTGGTGTATGACCCGGTAAAGCTGGCGCAGGATTTCCGCAGCTTCGATGCCTTGAGCCCTTGGGAAGGCATGACCGACATGATGCTGCCGGGCGACGAGAAAGCCGTTATTCCATTAGGGGCTAAGGGGCTTGGGGACTCGGGGGCTAGGGGAGGTAAAAAATGACAATAACGAATTACAAAGACCTTGACGTATGGAAGCTGTCCTTCGAATTGGCAGAAGTCATCTATAAGGCTACCGAAAATTTTCCAAAGCATGAAACCTATGGGATGTCTTCGCAAATGCGTCGAGCCGCCATTTCCATACCCAGTAACATCGCCGAGGGTTGGGGGCGTAGCCGAAAAGAATATATTCATTTCCTGATTATTGCGTATGGATCAAGTTGTGAGCTTGAAACGCAATCCATGCTTGCAAAACGCTTAGGTTTTTTGCTCGAACAGAATGCTGCTGACATCGAGGGTCGCTTGGCGAGCATTGGCCGTATGCTAAAAGCTTTGCAAAAATCTCTCAGGATTGAGGCCGCCGAGCCCCCAAGCCCCCTAGCCGCTTAGCCCCATGACAACACAGACCATAAAAAAAGAGATAGAGATCCAACCCTTCACCATGAACTTCGGGCCGCAGCATCCGGCGGCGCATGGCGTGCTGCGTTTGATTTTGGAAATGGACGGCGAAGTGGTCGAGCGCGCCGATCCGCATATCGGCCTGCTGCATCGCGGCACGGAAAAGCTGATTGAATATAAAACCTATTTGCAGGCCATCCCGTATTTTGACCGGCTGGATTACGTCTCGCCCATGAACCAGGAGCACGCCTTTGCCCTGGCCGTGGAAAAGCTGCTGCGCATCACGCCACCGATCCGTGCGCAGTATATTCGCGTGATGTATTCGGAAATCACCCGCATTTTAAACCATCTTCTGAACATCACCACCTTCGCCATTGATATTGGCGCCATTACCCCCTCGCTGTGGGCGTTTGAAGAGCGTGAAAAGCTGATGGAATTCTATGAGCGCGTCTCGGGCGCGCGCCTGCATGCCAATTATTTCCGCCCCGGCGGCGTGCATCAAGACCTGCCCGAAGGCCTGGCCGAAGACATCTGGAAATACACCGAGCGTTTCCCGAAATTCGTCGACGACATGCAGGGACTGCTTACTGAAAATCCCATTTTCAAGCAACGCACGGTGGATATCGGCGTAGTTTCGAAAGACGACGCCATCGCCTGGGGCTTCACCGGGCCCATGCTGCGCGCCAGCAACGTGGCGTGGGATCTGCGCAAATCCCAGCCCTATGACGTGTATGACAAAATGGAATTCGACATTCCCGTGGGCCTCACGGGCGATTGTTATGCCCGTTATCTGGTGCGCATGCAGGAGATGCGAGAAAGCAATAAAATCATCCGCCAGTGCCTGCGGCAGCTGCCGGAAGGCCCGATCAAGGTTAACGACCGCAAAATCGCCCCGCCGCCGCGCGCGGAAATGAAGCGCTCGATGGAAGCCATTATTCATCATTCTGGTATCCGACGGCAGCAACAAGCCTTACCGCTGCAAAATCCGCGCGCCGGGCTTTCCGCACCTGCAGGCGACCGACATGATGTGCAAAGGCCACCTGCTGGCCGATACCGTGGCGATTATTGGAAGCATGGATATTGTGTTCGGGGAGATTGATCGATGAGCGATAACGAATACACAGCTGATGCCGATGATTTCAAGACCACGCTTGTTGGGATAAATCCGCATCAGGTTTTTGGACGGCATGTCAGAGTCAACGGGTTGAATAATATCTTTTTTGTTACCAGGGTCGAAATCGATAATCCCGATGTCGTTCAGGTTGATTTGTTGGATGCTTTTCATTTTCAAATTGTAAAAGCGGAAACGAATAATGAGAGCGATAGTTTCCAGCATGATGCCATTTTACGGCAGGCTTTGAAATTTCAGCTTATAAGTAACGATGATAAAGGCGGGGTTCTCTCTAGTGAAAATGGCGACAGTGCTTTTGAGATTGTTCCTCCTGATATGAATTTGCCGCATATTACACAGCAGCAGGTAGACCGACTGAAATTTTTCTTTTTAGGACAAGCATTTGACGAGAGTGAGCGCGAAGGGCAATTTCCTGCTGGGTTTCATGTAACTGGAATTACGAATGATGACTTTGAAATATCTGTTTTTTACGCGGAAAAATTTGATAGTCATTTTGATCTTTCGGCAAATCGTGGGGATGTAATTTATGACCCTGCCAAACCCGGAAGGCCTGCTATCCCTCCAAAAAGCCATGGCCAGGACAATGGGCCAAGGGGAGGTGCATGATGACCGCCCCCGCCAACCTCAACGTAAAACAGCCGAAAACCTTCGCCTTCACCGCCGCCAATCTGGCCGAGGCGAAGAAGATTATGGCCAAATACCCGGCCGGGCGGGAAGCCAGCGCGGTGATCCCGTTGCTGGATCTGGCGCAGCGCCAGCACGCCAACTGGCTGCCTATCGCCGCCATGGATGTGGTGGCCGATATGCTGCGCATGCCGCGCGTGAAGGTGTATGAAGTCGCCAGTTTCTACACTATGTTTAATCGTGCGCCGGT
>JACQAB010000204.1 GCA_016195205.1 Pseudomonadota bacterium | reverse complement strand
TGGCCTTGCCCGGAAGCCATTCACCAATCGCCGCCCACTGGGCATCGCTCAACTCATATCTCTTCGCCATAGCTATCTCCTTGCTATGACTCTTGAATCAAACTCACCTTAATGCTTGGTTAATTGTTGATTGTACCTAGCGGCCAGGGTACTCATTTCTTGCGCGATGGAGGCCGGGATAGATTTATAAGAGTATTTACTGAAGTAGACCCTGATACCGGTCGTGGACGGCCAGCCCAATTGGCAGGCCTGCCCAGAATGTCGATCATTCGGAACAGCTTAGCGGCTTAAACCGATTGCAGGAACGCCTCGATCTCCTGCGGCGTGTGGATCGACGTCATCTGAATATCCTTATCAATCCGCTTCATCAGCCCGGCCAGAACCGTGCCGCTGCCGGCTTCCACCGCTTTTTCGACGCCCTTGGCCTTCAGGGCCAGCATGCTTTCGCGCCAGCGCACCAACCCGGTGACCTGTTCCACCAGCAACCGGCGGATGGCCGTGGGTTCCACCACCTCTTCCGCCGTGACATTGGCGATCAGCGGCACCACGGGCGCGGCGATGTGGGTTTTTTCCAGCGCCTGTTTCATCACCTTCGCCGCCGGTTCCATCAGCGCGCAATGAAACGGCGCGCTGACCTGCAGCATGATCGAGCGCTTGAATCCCTTGTCGGCGGCGATTTTCAAGGCGCGTTCCACGGCGGCCTTATGCCCGCTGATCACCACCTGGCCGGGAGCGTTGTCATTCGCGCAGGCGCAAACTTCTTTTTCGGCGGCGGCTTCGGCAATTTCACGCGCGACATCCAGATCAACCCCCAGCAACGCGGCCATGGCGCCCACGCCCACCGGCACCGCCGCTTGCATCGAGGCGCCGCGCAAGCGCAGCAGGCGCGCCGTATCGGACAGCGAAAAACTTCCCGCCGCGCACAGCGCGGTGTATTCGCCCAGCGAATGCCCGGCCACATGGCTGGCCAGCGCCGGCAAAGCCTTGCCGCCCTCGCTTGAAAGCACGCGCATCACGGCGATGCTGACGGCCATGAGTGCCGGCTGGGCGTTAGCGGTGAGTTTCAGCGTTTCTTCGGGACCGTTGAACATCAACGCGCTCAGTTTCTGGCCCAGCGCCTCATCCACCTCCTGAAAAACCTCACGCGCGCAGGTAAACGCCTCGGACAGCGCCTTGCCCATACCGGTGGATTGGCTTCCCTGCCCGGGAAAAAGAAACGCGCGCGTCATTTATTCCTCATGAAACAAATTTGATCCATGCATGAAGCATATCCCGCCCCTTTTTCACAAGCGCGGGGCCCATCTGGCGCGAATCTTCGCGTAATTGGGGAATATTGATCTTCGCCGCGTTCAGCTCACCCGTATGGCCAATCAGCCAGGTTTCAATTTTCGAAGGATCGGCTTCGACATGGAACTGCAGCGCCAGCGCCTTTTTATAAATGAACGCCTGCTGCACGGTGAGATCGCTGCGCGCCAGATTTTTGGCGCCGGGCGGCAAATCATACGTATCGCCGTGCCAATGCAGAACTTTTTCGCCATCCAGCGGCGCAAGGATGGAATTCTTCCCCTCCTCCGTTACATAAAGTGGCATCCAGCCAATTTCTTTGCGGCCGGAAGAATAAACCCGCCCGCCACCGGCCTGGGCAATGAACTGCGCGCCAAGGCAAATGCCCAGCACCGGGCGATCGGCCTCGATGCGCTTTTTAATAAGGGCGCATTCGCTTTTCAGGAAAGGGTAAAGGTTTTCCTCGTAAATGCCGATGGGGCCGCCCAGCACAAAGCCCAGATCGGCGGAAAGAAACGGCGACAGATCATCCACCCCGGCCTGCAGATAGGTTATTTCGTAACCGAGCGCCTTCAACAGATCTTCGAAAATGCCCAGATCCTCGAAAGACACGTGGCGGATGGCGATGGCGGTTTTTTTCATGTTGGCCCTCTGATGCAATCAAGGCGCTTGCATGGGCGCTGTCAAGTTTGTCTAATCCGCATCCATGTTTATCATCACCGGCGGGGCCGGGTTCATTGGATCCAATCTTGCGGCGGCGCTTGAAAAAGCCGGCCTGGGCCCGCTGGTGATTTGCGATTGGACGGGCGATGCCGAAAAAATGCTCAACCTTGCCAAGCGCAAGCTGGAAAAACGGATCACGCCAGAAGAACTGCCGGCTTTTCTGAAAGCGCAAGGCAAGCGCGTGAATGCCGTGTTCCATATGGGCGCGATTTCCAGCACCACGGAAACCGACGTGGCGAAGATCACCACCTATAACGTCGATTTCACCACCAATCTGCTCCTGTGGTGCGCCGACAACGGCAAGCGAATGATCTATGCCTCGTCCGCGGCCACCTATGGCAATGGCGAACATGGGTTTGACGACCGCGAAGACCTGGAATACCTGAAAAAACTTCATCCGATGAATCTTTATGGGTGGAGCAAGAATGTGGTGGACCAATACCTGGTCGATCATCACGGCAAGGGCAAAAAATCTCCGCCACAATGGGTGGGTTTGAAATTTTTCAACGTTTACGGGCCGAATGAATATCACAAGGAAGGCCAGCGTTCGGTGGCGCACCAGATTTATCCGTTCGCGGCGCGCGATGAGGCGTTCGCCCTGTTCAAATCGCGCAACCCCGCCTATCCCGACGGCGGGCAGAAGCGCGATTTCGTGTGGGTGGGCGATTGCTGCAGCGTGATGCTGTGGCTTTACAAGCATCCGGAAGTCAGCGGGCTTTTCAACGTGGGCAGCGGAAAGGCGCGCAGCTTTCTTGACCTGGCATCCGCCGTTTACCGCGCTGCGGGGCGTGAGCCGAAAATCACCTACCGCGACATGCCCGAGAACATTCGCACGCATTACCAGTATTTCACCGAAGCCTCCATGGAAAAACTGCGCAACGCGGGCTATACCGCGCCGCTGACTTCGCTGGAAGATGGGATTAATTCTTATATAAAAGACTATCTGGCCAAGGATGATCCTTATTGTTAGCTTAACGCCATGACTTCTGCCGACCTTCCTCACCGCCTTGAAGCGCTGCAAAGCCACAGCATCCTTGTGGTCGGCGACTTGATGCTGGACCGTTTTATTTACGGACAGGTGGAACGCATCTCGCCCGAGGCGCCTATTCCCGTGCTGCGCTTTCAGCGCGAAACGGCAATGCTGGGCGGCGCGGGCAACGTGGCCGCCAACCTGGCGGCGCTGGGCGGCCGCGTGGTGCCGTTCGGGGTAGTCGGCGAAGACGAAGCCGCAGCGGCACTGCGCCGGTGCCTGGCTGCGCTGGACCTGCCGGAGAAGGGAATCCTGGCGGACGCTGGGCGCACCACCACGGTAAAGACGCGCATCATCGCGCGACACCAGCAGGTGGTGCGCGTGGATTGCGAAAAGCGCGCACCGCTCGGCAAGGCTCTCGAGGAGCGCCTGATCCGCCGCATCAAGGCGGCCGGGCCCGAACTGCTGGCGCGCTTCGGCTGCTCGGCAGCGGTGATCACGCTGGGCGAGAAAGGCATGAGCATTTTTGAGGAGGGCACGCACGGGCAGTTTCACATCCCGGCGACAAGTTTCGAGGTCAGCTACGCGCGCATGGGCCTGCCCGGCATTTCACGCGAGGCCACTGGCCGGCAGGTGTTCGACGTGACCGGCGCGGGCGACACCGTTCTGGCCACGCTGGCGCTTGCGGCGTCAGCCGGCGCGTCGCTGCGCGCAGCGGCGGTGCTCGCCAACGCCGCTGCCGGGGTCGTCGTCGGCAAGCTGGGCACGGCAACGGTCTCGCCCGCGGAGCTGCTCGCCGCCGTAAGCGAGCTCACCTGAACTTCTCTTTCCAATACTTTCTCCCGACTCCGGCTTGCACCAGGAACTGGCTTACTTGCTTAAGGCGGGATTTACGCCGATGGGGGCGCTCCAGGCGGGCACCTTGCCACCTGTGCGTTTCCTGGGCAAGCACGAACAGCAGGGCACAGTCGAGATGGGCAGATTCGCCGATCTGGTGCTTCTCGACGCGAATCCGCTCGAAGACATCCGGACCACATAGAAAATCGCCGCGGCGATCCTGGGCGGAGAATACCTAGACGGCGCTGCGCTGGATCAACTGCTGGGCCGGGCCAGGGCCGCCACCGCGCACGCCAACTGAATCCTCCCGCTGTCCGTGCCCGAACACCGATTCATGTAGCTGTGCCCCTGGGGTGCTCAATATCTCCAGCAACGGCTGGCAGGCACGTGTTACGGCGGGAAGCTG
>JACQAB010000200.1 GCA_016195205.1 Pseudomonadota bacterium | reverse complement strand
GGTCTGCGCTTCAAAATTTTCCTCGGTGGGGGGTTCGCCTTCGCCCACGAGCTTCATGAACCGTCCTTCCGTAAGCGTGGCCACCTGATGAAAACCTTTCGTGGGGGGCGCCTGGCGAAGCGGCAGCAGAAGCGAGCCAAACAAAATGTTCGGCGTGCCGCTTTCCCAAGATAAAAAAACAATCTGCCCTTCCTTCGGCACGAAATCGGCCGGATGCGTATGGGCGCTCCACAGGACAAATCGGTTTGGGTTCGTATCCGGCATTTCAATGATCGTGGTTTAAAACACCGCTATTTTAGCATAAGAGACTGAAAGTAATGGCTTTTCATGGAAGTACCGGATTGGTATCGACAGAAAGCACCAAACAAATTACTGAAAAGCTTGGATTTAACCAAGGAAAGCCGATGGTCGCGCGGGTACGCACGGTGGCCTTCGAGGGCGTGAACGTCCTTGATATCGACGTGCAGGTGCAAATCAGTTCGGGCATGGCGGCCTTTATTCTGGTCGGCCTGCCCGACAAGGCGGTGGGCGAAAGCCGCGAGCGCGTGCGCGCCGCCTTGCATGCCATCGGCTTGTCCTTTCCATACAAGCGCGTCATCGCCAACCTGGCTCCGGCCGATGTGTTGAAGGAAGGCAGCCATTTCGATCTGCCGATTGCCATCGCGCTGCTGGTGGCGATGGGCGTCATTCCCCAGGATGCGGTGGAGCGCGCCTTGGCGCTGGGCGAGCTGGCGCTGGATGGAACCATCACCCGTGTTTCCGGCGTTTTGCCTGCCGCCATTCATGCGCGCGGGATGGATTGCTCACTCATCTGCCCGGAAGCCAATGGCGGCGAGGCGGTGTGGGCCGCGGAAGATTTGAACGTGCTGGCCGCGCCGTCGCTTTTGGCGCTGATCAACGACTTCAAGGGCGTGCAGGTGTTGAGCAAGCCGCAGCGGCGCATGGAAAACCTGGAGCAAACTGGCCCTGATCTGCGCGATATTAAAGGCCAGGAAGCCGCCAAGCGCGCGCTGGAAGTAGTGGCTGCGGGTGGACACAACCTTTTGATGATCGGCCCGCCCGGCGCGGGTAAAAGCATGCTGGCCAGCCGGCTGCCCGGATTGCTGCCGCCGCTGAACCCTCGCGAGGCGCTGGAAGTTTCGATGATTCACTCGGTGGCGGGGCAATTGCCGGAGGGAAAACTGCTGCGCCGCCGCCCATTCCGCGATCCGCATCATTCGGCATCCTTGCCCGCGCTGATCGGCGGCGGGATGCGGGCCAAGCCGGGCGAGGTTTCGCTGGCGCATAACGGCGTTTTGTTTTTGGACGAGTTGCCGGAATTCCAGCGCCAGACGCTGGAAGCCTTGCGCCAGCCCTTGGAAAGCGGCAAGGCGGTGGTGTCGCGCGCCAATCATCATGTGTCGTACCCGGCGCGGTTTCAACTGATCGCGGCGATGAATCCGTGCCGCTGCGGCTATCTGGGCGATCCGGCGCAGGCTTGCCGCCGCGCGCCGAACTGCGCCGATGAATATCAGGGCAAGCTTTCGGGGCCCTTGCTGGACCGCATTGATTGCCATGTGGAAGTTCCGGCCGTCAGCGTGAATGATTTGTCGCTACCTTCCACCGGCGAGCCCAGCGAGAAAGCCGCTTCGCGCATTTCCGGCGCGCGCGAGGTGCAGAACGACCGCTATGCCAAAATGAACGGCGCCATGCCGGTGCATCTGAACGCCGAGGCCGACGGAGAATTGCTGCAAGCGGTGGCGACGCCCGATGAGGCGGGGAAAAACTTGCTGTCGGAAGCGGCGGAGCGTTTAAAACTGTCGGCGCGCGGTTATCACCGCGTGCTGCGCGTGGCGCGGACTTTGGCGGATTTAGAAGGGATTGATGCCGTCAAGCGCACGCATGTGGCGGAGGCGCTATCTTACCGCAAGCTGTCCGCCATACGTTAAAAGCCCCCGCGACGGTCCCACACGCCCCAGCCCTCCTCTCGCGCCAAGCAGGGCCATGGTGCTGGGCCGGCGCGCGAACACGTCGCCCCCGCCGGGCCGGTATTCCAGTTGACCGGTTTGGAGAGTGGTAAGAGACTGCGGCAGGCGATCGCGCGCCAGCCGCTCAACTCTGTCGCCCAGCGTTTTTAGAACCGGCGCGGTTTCGCTTCCTCTAACCTCAATGGCGACGTTGTCGCCCTGCTTAATGCTGGTGCCCTCGGCAAGTGGAACATCGACGCGCCAGCCCTCGGTGGTGAGTATTCTTCTTACGCGTTCATTACGCATAACGCTGTAAGTAGGCCATGTTGCTTGAACCTGGCCGATCATTCGCGCGTTGGCCAAAGCCATGAAATTCTCCTGCAAAACGCTTGTTTCATAGCAAATTTTGCCCTGAACACCTAGCAAGTAATTTACAAAACTCGGTGAATTAACTATTTTTAACCCCATGATCCGGCTGGGCGTTAACATTGATCACGTGGCGACGTTGCGAAATGCGCGGGGGGATGTGCATCCCGATCCGTTACGCGCGGCGCTGCTTTGCCAGAAAGCCGGGGCCGATGTGATCACCGCGCATCTGCGCGAGGACCGCCGCCACATCCGCGACTCCGATATGGAACGCTTGAAAAACGAATCGCCGCTGCCGCTGAACATGGAAATGGCCCTGACCGAAGAAATGCTGGGCATCGCCCTGCGCCTGAAACCACATGCCGCCTGCATCGTTCCCGAACGCCGGCAAGAGCTGACCACCGAAGGCGGGCTGGATGCCAAGGCGGGCGGCGCCAGGCTGGCCGAAGGCGTGAAGCGTTTGCAGGACGCGGGAGTCATCGTGGCGCTGTTCATCAGCCCCGATCCGGCGCAGGTGGAAGCCGCGAAGGCCAGCGGCGCGAAGGCCATTGAATTCCATACCGGCGCCTATGCCCATGCCCGCGGTGCGAAATTGAACGACGAGATCAAGCGCCTGCAGGATGGCGCGCGCCTGGCCGCAAAGCTGGGGCTGGAAGTGCATGCCGGGCACGGGCTGAATGATGATAATGTCGCCGCGGTGGCCGCGGTGCCCGAAATTTGCGAACTTAACATCGGCCACTTCCTGATGGGCGCGGCGGTGTTTGTGGGATTGGAAGAAGCGGTGCGGCGCATGAAGCAATTGATGGTCCAGGCAAGAAACAAGTAGTGAGTAATGAGTAGTGAGTAGTGAAAACGTCAAATTGTTTTGCTTATATCAATACTCATTACTCAATACTCACTACTAAGGAACGGACATGATCCTCGGCATTGGGCAAGACATGGTGGATATCCGGCGGGTGGAGCAGGTTTTCGCCCGCTATGGCGAGCGGTTTTTGAACCGCATCTTCACGCCGGTAGAACAAGCCAAGGCCCGCTCGCGCGCCAACCCGGTGCCGACGCTGGCCAAGCGCTTTGCCGCCAAGGAAGCCTGCGCCAAAGCGTTGGGTACCGGCATGGCGGCGGGGGTGAGCTGGCGGCAGATCGGTGTGGTCAACCGCGCCAGCGGCCAGCCGGAAATCAATCTGACCGGCGCGGCGCTGGAACGGCTTCAGGCATTGGCCCCGCCCGGCATGCGCGCCAAACTTCACCTTAGTCTTTCACCTTAGTCTTACCGATGAAGGCCCGCTGGCCCAAGCTTTGGTGATGATTACGGCGGAGTAGTTTTCCCCTCCCTTTCCGCCTTCGCTAAAGCTACGGCGGACGAGTGAGCCCAGACCCTCCGAAGCTTTAGCGCAGGAGGGTGAGGGAGGGGAATTAAAGGGGTGGGGTAAGGGGTTGCCATACAGCGTAAATAGTCAGGATTTGAGAAATGTCACGCTTCACCCCACCCCTAGCCCCTCCCTTCCGCCTACGCTAAAGCTTCGGCGGACGGGTTCGCCCAGACCCTCCGTAGCCTTGGCGAAGGAGGGCAAGGGGAGGGGAATTCAGTTTCGCCAGATGAAGATGTTATTCTCGAAACACATCGCTTGACCTTCCCGCTTACTCCCGCCACTTTCGGTGACTTATGGCTAATACGGCAACCTCTTCCCCTACCACCGACGACGGCCTTTGGTCGTTTTTGCGCACGCTGCTTTGGGCGGCGGTGATTGCCATTGTTTTCCGCGCCTTTTTATTCGAGCCGTTTTCCATTCCCTCGGGCTCGATGGTGCCGACGCTTTTGGTGGGCGATTATTTGTTCGTGTCGAAATATTCCTATGGCTATAGCGCGCGCTCGGTCGGGCTGGGTTTTGTGCAGGATCTGCTGAAGGTCAAGCTGCCGCAGGGCCGTTTTCCCGATGGGTTCAAACCCAGGCGCGGCGAGGTGGTGGTGTTCAAGCTGCCTTCCGACGGCACCACCGATTACGTGAAGCGGCTGATCGGCCTGCCGGGCGACAAAATTCAGATGCAGGGCGGGCGACTCACCATCAACGACAAAATGCTGGAGCGCAAAACGCAAGGCACCTATGACCTGGGCGGCGATGATCTGGAACAAGATCACCCCTATTTCCGCCGCCTGTTCCGCATGCAGGGCCGCCTGTATGACGAAACCCTGCCCGAGGGCAAACAGCATCCCATCCTGGAAATGACCGACGAAGGCCGCTTGGACAACACCGCGGTTTTCACGGTTCCGGCGCATATGTATTTCGTGATGGGCGATAACCGCGACAATTCGCAGGACAGCCGCGTGCAGTCGCGCGTGGGCTTCGTGCCCGAGGAAAACCTGGTAGGCCGCGCCGAAATCATTTTCTTCTCGCTGAAGGCGGGCACGCCGTTCTGGGCGTTCTGGCTGTGGCCGACGCATATTCAGCTGGACCGCTTCTTTAAGGGCATCTCGTGAGCGAGGCGGCCCGCGTTCTGCAAACGCGCCTGGGCTATGTTTTTAAGGACGAAAGCCTGCTGCTGGCGGCGTTGACGCATCCCTCGCGTGAAAAATCGGGAAAAAAGGTTTCGGCCTATGAGCGGCTGGAGTTTCTGGGCGACCGGGTGCTGTCGCTGGTGATCGCCGAATGGCTGTTTGAAGTTTTCGCCGAAGAATCCGAAGGCCAACTGGCCAAGCGCCATGCCGGCCTGGTGAACCGCGATGCGCTGGCGTCGATTGCCGAAAACATGGATCTGGCGCAGGCGCTGCAGTTGGTCAGCTCCTCGGATCTTTCACGCGGCAAGGTGAATATTCTTTCCGACGCGCTGGAGGCCTTGATCGGCGCGATCTGGACCGATGGCGGGCCGGCCAGCTTTTCGGTGCTGCGCCGCTTCATCCGCCGCGAATGGCAGCCGCATCTGAACGAGGACAGCGCTGCCCCGCAGGACGCCAAAAGCGCGCTGCAGGAATGGGCGCAAGCGCGCGGGTTGCCGCTGCCGGTGTATAAAGTCACCCGGCAGTCGGGCCCGGCGCATGCGCCGCATTACGTGGTGCGGGTCGAGGTGGAAGGCCATGGTTCGGCCGAGGCCGAAGGCGCCTCGAAACGCGAGGCCGAGAAAAAAGCCGCGACGGGGATGATGGAGAAGCTGGCGGGGAAATAGGGCTTGACAAACGTTGACAAATTTGTCAACATGGCGAGGATTGGCAAATGTTGAATACGCGAACAATTTCGTGGGTCAAAGCCGCCCGCAGGGATTTTGAGAAATTTCCTATGGAAGTCCAGCTTGAGATGAGGCGCGCCTTAACCGTAGCTGCCGAGGGTAGAAAAGGAGACAAAGTTAAACCTTTTAAAGGGGTTGATGGTGGGGTGTTCGAAATTGCCTTGCAACATCGTGGGGATGCTTACCGCACTATCTATGCTGTGCAGATCAGCATCAACCTTTGGGTTGTCCATGCTTTCAAAAAGAAATCGAAAACAGGAATTAAAACACCGCAGTTGGAAGTGGATTTAATTCACGAGCGGCTTAAACGTTTAAGGGAGGCTTATGGTGGCTAAGAAGCTTGAAGTTATACATGGCAGCGGCAACGTGTTCCGCGATTTCGGTGATGCTAATCCCGATCTGGAGCAAGCGCGCGCCATTCTTGCCGCGAAAATCATCCGCGTGCTGGATCGCCGCAAGCTCAGCGTGCGCGCGGCGCAGAAAATTACCGGCGTGGCGGCTTCGGAGTTTTCGCGCATCCGCAACGTAAAGCTCGGGCGCTTCACCATCGACCGGATGATCACGATTCTCGGCAAGCTTGGCCAGGAAGTGGACGTGAAAATTAGCGTGCGTTCGCGGCATGCAGACGAAATACATACACCTGCTTAGAATTGTTTCTTCAATGTATTCTTACTGCAAAGCCCCACATGCTTTTTGGATGCGCTGGCCGGCTTTTTCCAGGGCCTCGGTCGAGGTGGCGTAAGACACGCGGAAATGCGGCGACAATCCGAATGCCGCGCCCTGAACGACCGCCACGCCCTCGGCCTCCAACAAGTACTGCACAAAATCAGTGTCGTTCTGGATGGTTTTGCCCTGCGGGGTTTTCTTGCCGATGCAGCCCGCGCAACTTGGGTAAACATAGAACGCGCCCTGCGGCGATTTGCACGACAGGCCCTTGGCCTGGTTCAGCATGCCGACCACCAAATCACGCCGTCCTTTAAAAGTTTCCACCCACTTCTTCAAAAATTCCTGCGGGCCATCCAGCGCCGCTACCGCCGCGGCCTGGCTGATCGAGCAGGGATTGGTGGTGCTGTGGCCCTGAATGGCGGCCATGGCGCGCACGATTTCCTTCGGCCCCCCGGCATAGCCGATGCGCCATCCGGTCATGGAATAGGCCTTGGAAGCGCCGTTCATGGTCAGCGTGCGGGCGTAAAGCTGCGGCTCGACCTGGGCGATGGTGTTGAATTCAAGGCCGTCATAGAGCAAATGCTCATAAATATCGTCGGTCAGGATATAAACCTGCGGGTGGCGCAGCAGCACTTCCGTCAGCGCCCTCAATTCTTCCTTCGTATAGGCCGCGCCGGTGGGATTGCTGGGTGAATTTAAAATCAGCCACTTGGTGCGCGGAGTGATGGCGCGTTCTAGTTCCGCCGGTTGCAGTTTGAAATTCTTTTCCGGCATGCACGGCACGATCACCGGCTTGCCGCTCGCCAGGATCACCATGTCGGGATACGACACCCAATAGGGCGCGGGGATGATAACCTCGTCGCCGTTTTCCACGGTGGCCATCATGGCGTTGTAGATCACATGCTTGCCGCCGCAGGAGACGATGATCTGATCGGGGGTGTATTCCAGCCCGTTCTCGCGCTTGAATTTGGCGATGATCGCTTTCTTCAGGGCGGGGGTGCCATCGACCGCGGTGTATTTGGTCTGGCCCTTGTGGATGGCATCGATGGCGGCGGCCTTGATGTGGTCCGGCGTGTCAAAATCGGGCTCTCCCGCGCCAAGGCCGATCACGTCACGACCGGCGGATTTCAGCTCGGCAGCTTTCTGGGTGACCGCCAGGGTAGGCGAGGGCTGGATGCGGGCAAGGCGTTGGGCAAGGGCAGGCATGGCGTTTCGTGAGTTGGGGGTCAGAGTCGACGCCAAAATAGGCGAAAAACATACAAAATGACAAGAGAAAGCGGGTGTGCTTTACCTGAATTCATGACTTCCTTAACAAGCCGTTTGGTCTGGCCCCAACTTCTGAGCCATGGCAGCGAGGCGGCCAAGCTGCATCTGCGTGATTTGTTTGACAAAGATCCCGGCCGGGCCGGGCGCTTTGCCCTGCGTGCCGGCGCGCTTTATCTGGATTATTCGCGCGAGCGGGTGACCGCGGAAACCCTGCCGCTGCTGACTCGGCTGGCCGAAGAGGCCGGGTTGGCCCCGGCGCGGAAAAAACTTTTTGACGGCGAGGTGGTGAATGCCAGCGAGAACCACCCGGCCCTGCACCCGGCGATGCGCGCCCGGGAACCTTCGCCCGAAATTTATCCGATGCGCGAGCGGGCTCTGGATTTCGCCGAAAGATTGCGCACCGGGCAAATAAAAAACGCGCTGGGCATCCCCCTTCGTCATGTGATTCATGTCGGCATTGGCGGCTCGGAACTGGGCCCGCGTCTTTTGACGGAGGCCCTGGCCGACGGCAGGGGGCCGCAGGCTCATTTCATCGCCAGCACCGACCCCGCGCCGCTACGGAAGCTCATGGCCTGGCTGAAACCCGAGGCGACGCTGGTGCTGCTGGCGTCGAAAAGCTTTTCCACGGCGGAAGTGCTGCACAATGGCAGGGTTTTGCAGGGCTGGCTGGGCGAAAAATGGAAGAAGCATATTCTTGCCGCCACCGCCGCTCCGGAAGCCGCAGCAACCTTCGGCGTTCCGGGGCACAATATTTTTCCGATGCATAAGGGTGTGGGCGGAAGATTTTCGCTGTGGGCGTCGGTCAGCCTGAGCGCCATGGCGGCGATGGGCCGCAAGGCGTTCGAGGAATTTCTGCAAGGCGGCGCCGAGATGGACGCGCATTTCCAGAACGCGCCCTGGATGGAGAACATGCCGGTGCTTCTGGCGCTGCTGGGCGTATGGAACACGAATATCCTGAACTGCAAATCGCGCGCGGTGCTGCCCTATGGCGAAAGCCTGCGCTTGTGGCCCGCGTATTTGCAACAGCTGGAAATGGAAAGCCTGGGCAAAAGCGTGGGGCTGGACAAAAAACCGGTGGACTATGCCACCGCGCCGGTGATTTTCGGCGCCACCGGCACGCCCGCCCAGCACGCCTTCATGCAGGCGCTGCACCAGGGCACGGAAATTATTCCTTCGGAAATCCTGATCGTGTCGCAAGACAAGATGCTGCAGGCCCATGCCCTGGCGCAGGCCGAGGCGCTGGCCTTCGGCAAGGAAGACGAGGACGCGCAGAAAAATGTTCCCGGCAACATGCCCTGCAGCGTGCTGGCGTTGGACGGCCTTACGCCGCGTGCGCTGGGCAATCTGGTGGTGCTGTATGAACATAAGGTGTTCGTGCAAGGCGTGCTGTGGAACCTGAATCCGTTTGACCAGTGGGGCGTTGAGTTGGGCAAAAAGCTGGCCGGGCCGATGGAAGCGGCGCTTTCCGGCGGCGTGGCGCCGGCGCATCTGTCGGCTTTGTTGAAGGTCTTGCGGAAAGATTAGAACAACTCCCCTCCCTTCGGGAGGGGATGGATTTTCTAAGCTGAGATACCATGCCGCTGCTTTATGACCAGAAAAACCTTGCGCCCATCGGCCAGCAGGAACTGGACGAGATGGTGAAGAAACACGGCGCGTTTCTGGAGGCGCGTGTGGGCGGCTCGCGCGCGGTGCTGGCCTACCGCAATCTTTCCAACCTGATCCTGCGCGGCGTGAATTTAAGCAGCGCCGATTTTTCGGGTTCGCTGCTGTTTGACTGCGATTTTCGCGGCGCCAACCTGGATGCCGCCAGTTTTTTCGCCGCGGTGCTGCAGAAATCGGATTTTTCCAACGCCAGCCTGGTGCGCGGTGATTTGCGCGGCGCCAATCTGCGCGGCACGAATTTCAGCGGCGCGGATATGACCATGGCCGACCTGCGCGAAGGCGCTATCGCCCGCAAGGACCGCGGTGGCAATATCAGCCTGATGCTGCAGCCCCTTGCTGCCGAAACGGAAAACAAAAAACCCGCGGGCGGCTATTTCACCGAACATGTCGATGCCGGCGACGCGGTTTTTGCCGACGCCAAACTGTCGCGCGCCATCCTGCGCGACGTGAATTTGTCGAACGCCGTGCTGGAGAAGGCCGATTTGTCGCTGGCGCAGCTGCAGGGCGCCTGCCTGAAAGATGCCGTGCTGCGTGGCGCGGATTTGACCGGCGCGCAAACGGAAGGCGCGGACCTGACCGGCGTGTTGCGCGATGAATTCCAGGGCTTGCGCCTGGAAGACGAAGGAAGATCGCTGGATGACGCCGTGCGCGAGCATGAAGAATGGCTGCAAAGCGGCGGCGCAAAGGGAAAACGCCTGGATTTAACGCGCTTTGACCTGCGCAGCGAGGGCCCCGGGGCATGCGATTTTTCGGGCCGCAACCTAGCGATGATGAAGGCGCGCCATGGCTTGTTCTACCGGCTGCGTTTCACCGGGGCGCAGCTGCAGGCCGCTGAATTGCGCGACAACGATTTCCGCATGGCGCGGTTTTTACGGGCTGATTTGCGCGGCGCGGATTTTTCGGGCAGCAATTTGATGCGCGCCAGCCTGCAATTGGCGTTGCTGGGGCCGCTGAAACTGCCGGGCGGGAAGGCAATCAATGCCAGCTTCAGCCGCTGCAATCTGCGCTTTGCCGATTTAACCGGCGCCGATCTGCGCGGGGTGAATTTCAGCGGCGCGGACCTGACCGCCACCGATTTGCGCGGTGCCGACATGGAAGGCTCAGGTATGGATGGCGCCATCACTCAAGGCGCGCTGATGGGAGTATAATGAGTGAAAAGGCCAGTGAAACGAGTTGTTATCCTCTCCATTAAAGCGGAATTAACCGGCAGGGACTAGATTGAAGCCTCATCCCATCTTGAGGCCATTTTATGTCAAACATGTTTGACGGCATTGTCAGCGGAATAAAAAACGCCACGAAAAAACGCGTGGTCTCTTTGTCCGAGTCAGCGGCCTGTTATGCCGAGGCAACGGGCGCGGCCCTCCACCGGGTAAGGCAGTCCGGCGACATCACTCAAATCTCAACTTCCAAAGGGACTCTTGAAATAACGCAAGACCGCGTTAAAGGCGAAACGGGCGTTAGAATTGATGCTTCTAAATACATGTACTTCATTTCAGAAGGAAGTTTTGGCCAGGAAGGAATTTGGAGCGGGGGTTTGGTCACCCATCATATCAACGGAAAACTGCAAGCCACGCTGCCTCAAATGAAGGAAGCGGAAGCCATGCTGCTGGCGGCCAAAGCCTGTGGCCTTACTCCCAAGGCTAAATCGGCGGCCGCACGTTAGTTTTAGACCCTACCTCTCCTTCGCCAAGGCTACGGAGGGTCTTGGCGAATGTGTCCGCCGAAGCTTTAGCGTAGGCGGACTTTCGCCGGGATAACGGCTGGGATATTATATTCCCATGCCTCAGATTCGCGTTCTTCCGGAAAGCCTGATCAATCAAATCGCCGCCGGCGAGGTGATTGAGCGTCCCGCCGCCGCGGTGAAAGAGCTGGTCGAGAACGCCCTGGATGCCGGAGCGACGCGCGTCGACGTGCGCAGCCGCGAAGGCGGCATGAGCCAGATCATCGTCGCCGATAACGGCAGCGGCATGGGCAGGGACGATTTGCTGCTGGCCGTGCAGCGCCATGCGACTTCGAAACTTCCGGAAGAAGATTTATCCCATATCCGCCATTTTGGTTTTCGCGGCGAGGCGCTGGCCTCGATCGGCGCGGTGTCGCGGCTCACGCTGGCCAGCCGGTTGAAAAATTCCGCCGAGGCCTGGGAAATAAACGTGGAAGGCGGCGCGGTTTCCGCGCCCAAGCCTTCCTCCCTGGTTGAGGGCACGCGCATCGAGGTGCGCGATCTGTTTTACGCCACCCCCGCGCGGCTGAAATTTTTGAAAACCCCGGCATCGGAATATGGCTATGTGCTGGAGGCGATGGAGCGCATCGCCATGGCCTGGCCGAATGTAAGTTTTTCCTTGCTGGAAGAGGGCCGCCGCCCCTGGCGGGTGGAAGCCGTGCCCGGCCTGCTGGAAGACCAGCGGTGCCAGCGCCTGTCGGCGGTGCTAGGTGCCGATTTCGCCGAGAACGCCATTGCCGTGGACACCGTGCGCGAGGGCGTGAATCTTTCCGGGTGGATCGGGCTTCCCACGCTGAACCGCCCGCATGGGCGCGACCAGCATTTGTTCGTCAACAACCGCCCGGTGCGTGACCGCATGCTGCTTGGCATTGTGCGCGCCGCCTATGGCGATTTGATTCCGCATGGGCGGCACGCGGTGGCGGCGCTGTTCCTGCACATGCCGTTGGAAGAGGTGGATGTGAATGTGCATCCCGCCAAGCTGGAGGTGCGCTTCCGCGATCCATCGCTGATGCGCGGGCTGATTATTTCCACCTTGCGCCAGGCTTTGCACAAGCAGGCCGGGTTGACGGTGAATACGCTGAGCACGGAGGCCCTGGCGGCGTTTCGCGCGCCCGCGCCGATACAGGCGGCGGGCGGGGTCTATGCTTATGCGCCGCCGCCGCAAAACTCTTTAAGCGGATTTGCCGATGTAGCCCGGCCTTTTGCGCGCAGCGGCATGGAACAGGATAATGCGCCCGAAAATAATGCGCCATTCGCTCTGCGCTCCGCGCAACCGCTCGGGCGCGAAGAGGAATTCCAGCGTGATTATCCGCTCGGCGCCGCTTTGGCGCAGATTCATGAAACCTATATTGTCGCGGAAACAGCCGATGGCATTATTCTGGTCGATCAGCACGCCGTGCATGAGCGCCTCACCTATGAACAGATGAAAGAGGGCCTGCGCACAGGTGGCATCAAGCGGCAGGGCTTGCTGATTCCCGAAGTGGTCGAGCTGAACGAGGCGGAATCGGCGCGGCT
>JACQAB010000218.1 GCA_016195205.1 Pseudomonadota bacterium | reverse complement strand
GCCGATATTGATAAACGCGCAGGGCTTCGGCCATTTGCGCGCCAGCGCCCGGTGATACACCGGCACCAGCGGCGCGCCCTGCCCGCCGGCCCTTACATCATCCCTGCGAAAATCCCATACCACGGGAATGCCGGTAAGCTTGGCCAGAAGTTTGCCATCGCCGATCTGCACCGTGAGATGCTTGTGCGGCGCATGCACAAGCGTATGGCCATGAAAGCCAAGCGCGTGGATGTCGCCCGCGCGCAGCCTGAATTTTTTTAAGGCCGCCTTCACCGCCCGGGCATGGAGAAGCGTGAGTGTTTTTTCCACGCCCGGCGCGCTTTTTTTGCCCAGCGCCGCGCGCAGCTTTTTGCGGAAGGCAACAGGATAGGGCGTGGTGGCAAACCCCTTCCGCCGCACAGCAAAGCGCCCATCGGTTTCCAGGCAGGCCACGTCGATGCCATCCATCGAGGTGCCGCTCATCAACCCGAGGATACGGAAGATTCCGTTTTTAGGGGTCTTTATTCGGGATGTCTGGCGTGGCATGGTGTTGGAGTGTAAAGAGGCCTTCATGACTTTCAAATCCGAATTTCTGCGCACGCTGGAAGCGCGTGAATACATCCACCAGATCACCGATCCCGCCCCACTGGACGAGGCGGCGTCGAAGGGCGTGGTGACGGCCTATATCGGTTTCGACGCCACGGCAGATTCGCTGCATGTCGGCAATCTGGTGGGGATCATGCTGCTGCGCCGGCTGCAGCAGGCGGGCGGCAAGCCCATCGTGCTAATGGGCGGCGGCACCACCAAGGTGGGCGATCCTTCCGGCAAGGATGAAATGCGCCAGGTTCTTACTGATGCACAAATCAAATCCAATATCGAAAGCATCAAGGGCATTTTCAAAAACTACCTGCGCTTCGACAACAGCCCCACCGGCGCGCTGATAGTCGACAATGCCGAATGGCTGGACAGCCTGGGCTATATCTCCTTCCTGCGTGAGGTTGGGCGGCACTTTACCATCAACCGCATGCTGACCTTTGATTCCGTGAAGCTGCGGCTCGAGCGCGAGCAGCCCCTCACCTTCCTTGAATTCAATTACATGATCATGCAGGCCTATGATTTCGTGGAGTTGCATAAGCGTTACGGCTGCACCCTGCAAATGGGCGGGTCGGACCAGTGGGGGAATATCGTCAACGGCACCGAGCTGGGCCGCAAGCTGGCCAACGCCGCGCTGCATGGCCTCACCTCGCCGCTAATCACCACGGCCTCTGGCGCGAAGATGGGCAAAACCGCCGCCGGCGCGGTGTGGCTGAAGGCCGAACGCCTTTCGCCCTATGATTACTGGCAATTCTGGCGCAACACGGAAGACGCCGATGTGGGCCGCTTCCTGCGCCTGTTCACCGATCTGCCGCTGGACGAAATCGCGCGGCTGGAAAAACTGCCGGGCAATGAAATCAACGAGGCCAAGAAAAAATTAGCCGATGAAGCCACCAAGCTTTGCCATGGCGAGGCCGCGGCGAAGGAAGCGGCTGAAACCGCGCGCAAAACCTTTGAAGAGGGCGGCGTAGGCGAAAATATCCCACGCGTAGAAATTTCTCTGAAAGAAGCAGAAGAGATGACGGTTGCCGACGCAGTAGTAAAAGCTGGCCTTGCGGAATCTAAAGGCAAAGCAAAACGTCTCGTGGAAGAGCGGGGCGTAAAAGTAAACGATGAATTAGTTATGCCGGGAGAAAAAATTTCTCAAAAAGTCCCACTTAAAGGCGAATTCAAGTTATCTGTAGGCAAAAAACATCACGCTTTGGTGAAAATCGACTAAAACAAGAGCCGTCATGCCAGCGAATGCTGGCATCCATGGCAACTACTTATCCATTGGAAAGGCCTCTCCATGGATTCCTGCATTCGCAGGAATGACATTATTTCTTCTTATCCTTCCCAATATCCGGGTTGGTGAAAAGGATGTCGCGGATGATGCCGGGCGCTAGCACTGACACCGGATTCACGCTCACACTCGGCCGCGCCAGCGGGCCTTTCACCGTATAGGTAGCGGCAAACAGGCCGTGATTATCGCCGCCGGTAAGAATATCGCCGATCAAAGGAATGGCGCCGATGATCTTGCTGATGAAAACCACCGGAATCACCTGCCCCTCCATATTAATGCTGCTGTTCACCAGGTTGATTTTCCCCGCCGCCGTCAGGCCCAGCGTTCCCGTGGCGGTGTTGGCTTTGGTAAAAAGGAACATATCCTTCTTCAACACATACTCGCTGGTTAACTCATCGAAAGATAGGCTTTGCTTGCCCAGGGTAAGGAGCCCGTCGGGGGAAATCGCGCTGAGCAGCTTCACCAGGAACGGCATATCGCTGACCTTGTACTGGCTAAGCTTGATGCGGCCGAGAATATTGCGCAAAGCATCTCCCGGCTCGCTTTTACCGTCCACCTGCAGCTTGCCGCCGCTAAGCGTATCGGTGACGTCCAGCGCGCGCAGCACATTGCCCAGATCGGGCGTGGAAGCGGCCAGCACCGTGCGATTACCTTGGGGGGCAAGGCTGAGGTTAAAAGGCGTTTGGTCGATAGCTACCGTGGAAACATCCAGCGCCGCCCAGCCATAAGCATCCCGCGTGCCGCGAACTTTGGTGCTGCCCAGTTCGGTTTTGTCGCCGGTAATGATGCGGCTAACCTGAAGATCGACCCGCAGGGGCGAAAGCGTGGGTTCGCCCGTTTGCTTGCCTTGCACCTGTTCGGGAACGGTTTTTTCTTCCGGAGGCGCTTCCAGCAACCCGCGAATATCCAGGGCCTCGCCGGTGACGGTCCATTGCGGCACGTCGTTGGCGCCGTGCACAAAATCGATATGCGCCTTGCTTTGTCCCACGATGAAAGGATCAAGACTCAGTTTCTGCAGGGATTTGCCGCTGGCATCGAAAGCACCATGGCCTTTGACATTTAGCTTGTCGCCATCCAGATCAATTTTGGAAAGCCGCATCGGCGCGCCATCGCCCCATTCCAAGGCGATTTGAATGTCGGCGGGTGTGCCGGCCGGCTTGTGGTACCAGACGTCGGGCAAATCCAGCCGCACTTTTTTAGCGTCGGCGGAAACGCCCAGGCGCGAAAGCGCCGCATAGCGGTCATAGGTCACCGTCACCGGCATCGGGTCGCTGTGCATGGCGAAATCCACGCCGAAACGCGCCGCGCTTTCCGCGCCGGTAAGGGCATTGGCCACGCCATGGCTGAACGTTTCCCCTTTTCCGGGTGAAAAGCGTTCGTCCCAGCGTATTTGCGAAGCCACGCCGTTGATTTTCGCCTCTCCACCCACGGTAAGGGCATGCGCATCCACGCCCAAGGTTACGTTGGCGTCGTCCACGGTAAGCAGATCGGCGATTTTTTTGATGCCAACATTCATCAGTTTGACATCGGCGGTGATGTTCATCTGATCCAACAGAAGACTGTTGATCAGCGGAAAGGATGTTTTAAGCACGCCTTCCCCCGCGCCTGAAACCAGCGCCGGATCTATCTTTATTTTGTCGGCATAATGGAGCGGTGGAAGATTCAGTACTTTCAAAATATCCTGCGCCGGGCCGGCCAGATGCGCCTCGATCGTGGCGATCTGGCCGTCAGCGTCCAGCCCGCTGATCACCACATGCGAGGGCTTCAGGTGAACGGCGCCTATCTCGCCGCTTTTTACGTCGACGTCGAAGTGATTGCTGTCATAGCGGGAGGTCGCAACCACCTTCTGCAATTTCGGCAGCGGCTCCCAATAACGCAACTCAGTGTCAGAAAGATTGACCGTGCCGCTCAGTCCATCCAGCTTGGCGTTGTCGACATCGTCGCCCGGCACGGAAAGATCAATATTGGCGGTAACTTCATCCACATCGCCTTTCGGCATGTTGGTCAAAACCCACGCGCGTGGGTTGGGCGCTACTTTTTCAGGCCAATAAAGGGGCAAATCTTCCAGGCGCAGATGGCTAAGCTTCATCTGCGCCGACACCGCGCGCACCGCGCCCTCGAACCGCACGGTGCCCTGCCCGCTAAGGCTGGCTTTATCCAGCTCCAGTTCGAACGGCTGCAACGTAAGTGTTTTGTTCGAGGCGGTATAGTTGGCCACCAGCGTGGCTTTATGCATGGCCAGAGGCGCCGGGTAATAGGCGGGAATGATCAACTGCCCCTCGCCCAACACCAGGTTCAGCAGCCCGGTTTGCACGTTCAGATCCTGGTCAAAAATCAGCGTCACCGCGCCGCTGAAATGCGAAGAGATGTAATCCGATACCTTGAAAGGCAGCATATCGGCGGAAAGCAACGCCGGGTCCATGTCCTTGAACGACAGGATGGTGTGAAACAGATCTTCCTTGGCCGAATAATGTAGATTCAGGTCAAGATCGGTTTCCCTTTTGTCGCGGGTGATATGAACCGCGGCGGAACCCTGATGATCGTTATAGGTGCGCTTCAGCGAAAACAGCGGAATGCTGAAATTCCAGATTTCATTGCGTTTTTCATCGATCAGCGTGATGCTGGCATGCTCCACGGTAAGGTTCGAGAAAAAGCCGAAAGGCGAATGCTTGGCGCTGGTCGCCAGCTCATGCAGATGAGTACGCAATTCGTCGGCGGTAAGAGTGGTCTCCTCCTCTTTTTCAAGAATGTTGGATTCTCCCGCCTGCAGTGCCCCAAGGCGAAGACGCCCCTGGCCATCGACGCGCAAGTGCAACTGGGGTTCGTGTATCGTCATCACCCAGGGCGAATGCGAAGCATCGAAATAGCCCAGCGGCGAAAGCACGACGATGATTTGCGGAATGTCGGAAATTTTCTGGCCCAGCGGATCCAGGAACTGAACGTTGTTCAGATCCAGCACAACCTGGCGCCGCCCCCGGTCCCAGTGCAGCATGCTTTGCGTGATCTTGGCGGTGATACCGTATTGCGGCTGGCTAAGGACGTGCTCAATCCAGGGGGTCAGGCTGGTGGTTGTCAGCGGCCCATACATCAGCCGCCCCACGAACAGCGTAATCAGCAGCGCCGCCAGCGCCACCAGGGCCATCAGCCCGTTAAGGACAATAATCAGAACTTTGCGCAGGTGGCTCATGAGCCCTTACGAGGTGCTTGACAGACGGGCACGGCGGAAACAGGTTGTTCAGTCTAAAGTGTGAAACCCGTTTTTCCCAAGGAGAATGTAAGATGCCCCAGAGCCGTAAATCCCCGGTTAAAGCCGCAAAATCCGCGCCAAAAAAGACTCGCGCGGCAAAGGCCCCGGCGTTTGAACTGCCGGGCTTGCAGGGCAAGGTTTCGCTCGAGAAATTAAAAGGCAAAAAAGTAGTGCTGTATTTTTACCCGAAAGACGACACTTCGGGCTGCACCAAGGAAGCCTGCGGCTTCCAGAAAAACATGGGCGGATTCAAAAAAGCCGGCGCGGTGGTGATCGGCGTTTCGAAAGACGATCTGGATAGCCACAAGAAATTCGCCAAAAAATACAAGCTGAATTTCAACCTGGCCTCCGACCAGGATCTGAAAGCCGCCAAGGCCTATGGCGCTTGGGTGCAGAAAAGCATGTATGGCCGCAAATATATGGGCCTCGACCGCTCCACCTTCCTCATCGATGAAAACGGCAACCTGCTGCGCGAATGGCGCAAGGTAAAAGTGCCGGGCCATGCGGAAGAAGTGCTGAAAACAGCAAAAGCTTTATAACCCGATGGCATCGGCAAAGCTTCTAAGCCTGAATCCAAACCAGCCAGATGCGAAGGTTATTCGCGAAGCCGCCGCTATTCTTAAAAAAGGCGGGCTGGTCGCCTTCCCCACCGAAACCGTTTACGGGTTGGGCGGCGATGCCACGAACGAAAAAGCCGTGGCGGGAATTTTTGCCGCCAAGGGCCGGCCCAGTTTTAATCCGCTCATCGCGCATGTGGCGGAAGCCCGGCAGTTGGAAGCCTTGGTTGTCATGGATGACCGCGCGCGCGAGTTGGCCGAGGTGTTTTGGCCCGGCCCCCTCACCCTTATCTTGCCGCGCACGGCAAATTCGCCCATTGCGCGTCTGGCCAGCGCCGGATTGCCCGATCTGGCCGTGCGCATCCCCTCGCATCCGGTGGCGCAGGCGCTGTTGAAAGAGGCCGGAATTCCCGTGGCCGCGCCCAGCGCCAACCGTTCCGGCCAACTCAGCAGCACCACGCCTTTGCATGTGATGGAATCTTTGGGCGAGAACGTGGATTTGATTTTAGGCGCGGGACGTTGCCCGGTGGGGGTGGAATCCACCATTCTCAGCCTCACGAAGAAAGACGCCGTGCTATTGCGCCCCGGCGCCACCACGCGTGAACAGATTGAAGAAGTGATTGGTCCGGTTTTACAATCGCCAGGCGATCCGGCAAACACCAGCGCGCCCGGGCAATTGCAAAGCCACTATGCACCGCGCGCCCGGCTTCGCCTGAATGCGAAAGACGCGAAAGAAAACGAAGCCCTGCTGGGTTTTGGCCCCGACATGGGTGTGAAGGGCGGCAAGCGCTGGCTTAACCTCAGCCCCACCGGTGATTTGTTCGAAGCCGCGGCCAATTTGTTTTCCATGCTGCACGAGCTGGACACGCCTGATATTACTATGATTGCCGTAATGCCGGTGCCGGAAACGGGCCTGGGCCTTGCGATTAACGACCGGCTGCGCCGCGCCGCCGCGCCAAGGGAATGAAATGAACCTGCCGCTTGATCAATTCAGCAAAATTCTTGGCGACAAGAGCGTGATCCGCAACGCAAGCGAGATGGACGCCTATATGAAGGAATGGCGCGGGCGCGTGGTCGGCAAAAGCCCCTGCGTGCTGTTGCCGCAAACGACAGAACAAGTTTCGGCAATTGTGAAAATCTGCGCGGCGCAGAAAATCGCCCTTGTTCCGCAGGGCGGGAACACCGGCCTGGTAGGCGCGGGCGTGCCCACGCCTGAGGGCAACATGATCACGCTCAGCCTGAAGCGCATGAACAAAATCCGCGTGCTGGATGCCGATGATTTCAGCATGATCGCCGAAGCCGGATGCATTTTGACGGTAGCCAAGGAAGCTGCCGCGCTTCAATCGCGCCT
>JACQAB010000217.1 GCA_016195205.1 Pseudomonadota bacterium | reverse complement strand
CTAGTCCCTAGTCCCTAGTCCCCGATCCCTGATCCCCTTATATTAAGGGGATGCGTGTTCCCTTCATCAAAATGCACGGCTTGGGGAATGATTTTGTCATTCTCGATGCCCGTAAAAACGGCTTCCGTCCGGCGCCGGCGCAGATCCGGCGCATCGCCGACCGCCGCCACGGCGTCGGCTGCGACCAGCTGATCCTTCTGGAAAAACCCAGAAATCCGCAGGCGCGTCTGTATATGGGCATTTTCAATGCCGATGGCAGCGTCTCGGGCGCCTGCGGCAATGCCACGCGCTGTGTCGCGCTTCTGGAAAAAGAATCCGGCGCGCCTGAAAAATTCTTCATCGAAAGCGACGGTGCCATGTTGGCCGCCGAAGTTGGCAAAAGTATTTCCATCGATATGGGTCCGGCGCGTACCGGCTGGAAAGATATTCCGCTGAAAGCCGCGGGTGACCTCGGCGCGCAGATTGAAACCGATCCGCTTTTCCCCGAACGCACCAATGTGGAATTCGTCAGCGTTAAAGACCGCCACACGTTGCGCATGCGCGTGTGGGAGCGCGGCGCGGGGATTACCCAGGCCTGCGGCTCGGGCGCCTGCGCGGTGCTGGTGGCGGCGGTGCGGCGCGATCTGGCCGAAAGAAAAGCCACGGTGATCGCTGATGGCGGCGCGCTTTCCGTCACCTGGCTGGAAAACGACCATGTGCTTCTGGAGGGCCCCGCGTCTTACAGCTTTGCGGGCGAAATTTCCGAACAACTGCTGAAGGACAGCGCATGAGCGAGGTTCAGGTTGTCAGTTTCGGCTGCCGGTTGAACGCCTATGAAGCGGAAGTCATCACCGCCAAAGCGCGCGCGGCGGGAATAAACAACACCATCATCGTCAACACCTGTGCGGTAACCATGGAAGCTGAGCGCAAAAACCGCCAGGCCATTCGCCGCCTTGCGCGCGAAAACCCCGGCGCGAAGCTGTTTGTTACCGGCTGTGCCTCGCATCTGAAGCCGGAATCTTATGCCGCCTTGCCGGGCGTTTCCGGCGTGATCGCCAATGACGCCAAGCTGAAAATCGAAAGCTATGCGCCGCTGGCGAAAAGGGAAGAAGACGAAAACTTCTTCGCCAAGGATTTTGAAAAAAAGCCGCGTGTTTACCTGCAGGTGCAGAATGGCTGCGATCACCGCTGCACCTTTTGCATTATTCCCTTTGGGCGCGGCGCCTCGCGCTCGATCCCCGTGGGGGTGATTGCCGCGCGCCTGCGCGGCTTGGTGGCCCAGGGCGTGAACGAGGTGGTGTTTACCGGTGTGGATATCACTTCCTATGGCAAGGATCTGCCCGGCACGCCCAGCCTTGGCCAAATGGCGCGGCGGGTGCTGGCGCTGGTGCCGGAATTGCCGCGTTTGCGCTTTTCCTCGCTTGATCCGGCAGTGATGGATGAAGATTTATGGCGGTTGTTCGCCAAAGAACCACGCGTGATGCCGCATCTGCATCTCAGCGTGCAGGCGGGTGATGACATGATTTTGAAACGCATGAAGCGCCGCCATGCCCGCAAGGACATTCTTAAAATTGCCGCGCGGGCGCAGGCCCTGCGGCCGGATGTGGCGCTGGGCGCCGACCTGATCGCCGGCTTTCCCACGGAAGATGAAGCCATGTTCCGCAACACGTTTGATCTGGTGGAAGAAGCGGGGCTGACCTGGCTGCATGTGTTCCCCTACAGCCCGCGTCCCGGCACGCCCGCGGCGCGCATGCCGCAGCTTGATCCCAAAATCCGCAACGCCCGGGCGCTGCAACTGCGCCGCGCGGGCGAAAAAGCGGTTCAAAACCTTCTGCATTCCATGGTGGGGAAGATGGAAGAGGTTCTGGTCGAGAAAAATGACGGCGGAAAATGCCTGGGCCGCACCCGCAACTATGCCGAAGTGGCGTTTACCTCAAATATTCCGGCGGGAGAGCTTGCTATGGTGCAGATAAACCGGGTGGAAGGCGCGTGCCTTGCCGCCTTGGATGAAAAAACCGGCCTTCAGGCGGCCTGAACCATGTTCGGTTTTTCCAAAAAAGAAAATTCGCCCGACAAAACCGAAAAAACCAGATTTTTTGCGAAGCTGAAAGGTGCCCTGCACAAATCCAGCGCCCCGCTGGCCGAAAGCCTGTCGGGGGTCTTCACCAAAAAGCCGCTGGACGATGAAACGCTGGTCAGGCTGGAAGAAATTTTGATCAAGGCCGATCTGGGACCTGAGCTTGCCGCGCGTTTTTGTGAGCAGCTGCGCCGCGAACGCTTCGGCAAAGATATTAGCGAGCCGGAAATCCGCGCCGCGCTGGCCGAAAAAATTGCTGAAGTTTTTGCGCCTTTTGCCAAAGCTCTGGATCTTTCCGGCCCTCGGCCATTTGTTATTCTAATGGTAGGTGTAAATGGAGCCGGAAAGACCACCACCCTGGCCAAATTCGCAAAATGGCTGAAAGACCAGGGCAAATCGGCGCTGCTGGTAGCGGGTGACACGTTTCGCGCCGCTGCGGTTGAGCAATTGAAAATTTGGGGTGCGCGCGCCGGGGTGCCGGTGCTGGCAGGCGAACCGAATAGCGATCCGGCCAGCCTGGCGTTCAAAGGCGTGCAGCAGGCTTCAGCGCAGAACCTTGACGTGGTGCTGATTGACACCGCAGGGCGGCTG
>JACQAB010000195.1 GCA_016195205.1 Pseudomonadota bacterium | reverse complement strand
CTAATATTCCTATTCATGGTCACCTCCAACCAGTTTCAACCGTGTGAAAAGCATGTAGGAGAAGGGGCTGCTTCCATAAGATGCATCAAGACTGCCGGGTAACGCATACACGCTTGCCACGCCGCCAAGGCCCCAGGCCACATGCTCAAAAACGGGAATGTCGTAAACATAGCCAAGGCTGAATTTTCCCACATCGAATTGCGTGCCCGCCAACGGGCTTGGCGCTTCAAACAATTCGTCTTTCTCCGCATATTCGGCGCGGCCAAAAACGGCGTGCTGCTTGTTGAAGCGGAAGGCGGATTCCAGCAGAATGGCATTCAGCGTTTTGCCGGGGCTGTTCTCATTGCGGCCCCAAGCCAGCGTGGTTTGCCAATTATCTTCACCCATCGGCAGGTTGTAGATGGCCGACGCCGTGGTGCGCGTTTGATTGACATTCGGCTCCAACTGCTCTGGGCTTTCGATATGCCCGCGGCTCATCTGTAAAGACCAGTTTTCGGTGGGATTATAGGTAATGCGCCCCGACCATGAATCAAAACGCGGGCGGTCAAAATTCCAGCGGAATTGATCCGGCTCGCGCCCGGTGAACACCGAGCCTTCAACTTTCCAGTTGCGCCACACATACCCTGCCGTGACCACGCCAAAGGTAATATGCGTGGAGTCCAGCCAATGATGGCTGATCGGCGCTTCCGGATTATCCACGCCCGAGAAGCGATGCATGAAAGTAGCGGGCCCCAGCGCGGGTTCGCCCGGATAACCCAGATAAACAAAGACCGAGCTTTCATCGGTCAAGGGCAGGCTATAGGTTGCCGCCAACTCCATCAGCAAATCATGCGGATGCTGGCGGTCGATGAGATGCGTTACTCCATCGGCGGTTTCGCCGGTTTGCAGAAGCAAAGGATAGCCGCCCTTTCCCATAGCAGGGTCGAGTGAAAACATCCCGCGCAAGCCGAAGGTTCCCGGCCCCATGGGGCGGTTGGCCATGATCATGCCCATGCTTTCGCTAAACGTCTTGTTTGCCCCCCGTTTGCCGCCCTGGTGGTCATAAACAAGATCGGCATAGCCATGGGCCATAAGCATCCACGGCCCGATCATGTCATGCACGCCTTCCATGGGTGAGGACTCCGGAACCCATGCCGTGCCGGAAGCTTCCCGCGTCATGGCGTAAGAACCGTAAAAACCCTTCATCGCCATATGGTCCATGTCATGAGAGCCGTGCATGTCTTCCATGCCTTCATGGCCGTGGTCGTGGTGCATCCCTTCCATGCTCTCATGGTGCATGTCCCCGTCTTCATGATCGTGATCCATCCCGGCCATATCATGATCGCCATGATCGTGGTGATGGCTGGCATCGGTTTTCATGTCTTCCGGCTTGGAAGGCTTGCCAACAATGATCACGCCGCGCATGCCCCAATGCGCATGAGGGTGGCAATGGTATTTATAGGTTCCGGGATGGGTGAAGGTGTAAGACCAGCTTTGGCCTTTCTTCCTGAGCATCGGGCTTTTGGCAAATTCGGCAGCCTTCGGCACGGATTCAAACACCACATCATGCTTATCGTTCTGATCATTGACGAAATTCACCGTGTCGCCGGGTTGAATTGTTAGTTTGTCCGGGTCAAAACGATAAGAATCTTCTATGTCATCATCGGTCACCATCTTGACCGTGTAATCCTTGGCAAAAGCCGGGAGGGCTAAGAGGATTAAAAGGGCCGTAAGCAGTAATTTTTTCATCGTGGTCTCCTAGGAGGTCAATCAGGAGAGGGATGACTGAGAGATGGCTTAAAGCCAAACGCGCAAGTCAGCCTCTGTTTCTTCTGAAAAGAAACGAGGCGGCTAGATGCGAAAACGCGCGGTGGTGATAAGAATGGAAGCCGAGGCGTGGGTTATTCCACCCCAATCAGGTGGCGGGCCGCGAATGTTTTTAATGCAGGCAAGCTGGAAAGCTTGGCCGCGCCCCTCGTTAAACACCGCCTCATAAAAAACTTTGCCCGAAACAGCCGGGTTTTTGACCGAAGAGTAATTAGTTGCCACTTGCAAATCGACTTTGGCGCAATCCTTGTTGAGCATCGGCCCATGGCCGTGCCCCTGCTTGCCGTGGATAGGGCCGTGCTCGCAGGGGGTGGAAACGGAAAGAGTATTATGGGCCGCTGGCTGGCAAGCGGGCATCGCACACACCAGGCCGGGCGTGAGCATCAGGAACATGCAGAAAATGAGAAGCAGCTTTCTCATGCCCTGGAAGATAACAGGGCTCTAAAATTACGCAAAAGGTCTGCATCCGGCTTGCTCCGTTGATGCGATATAGGCTCTGGCAAGCTTGCCACAGCCCCCAGACTTTGTAATTTATCCACAGAATAGGCACTTGCTGCACCGCAACAAATATTCTATACAAAAATGCAACGGTCATGCTTTTCTAAAGACACACTTGAGACGGCCTGAAGCTTAG
>JACQAB010000198.1 GCA_016195205.1 Pseudomonadota bacterium | reverse complement strand
GCCCGTGGTGCCCACCGGTGCGGTTGCAGCAACAAGATTAAGCAGGCCGTGGCCGAAAACCACGTCCACGCCCGCCGTACCCAGATCGGTGGCGGTGCTGAGCAGAATGTCAACAATCTCTGCACCGGTCAGGCTGGGGAATTCCTGCTTCAGGATCGCGGCGGCACCGGCTACCTGCGGGGCGGCAAAAGACGTGCCGTTCACCGTGGTATAGACGCCATCCAGCGTTGTGAAGATGTTGGTCGCGGGCGCGGCCATGCACCAATCCTTCGCCACGCCGCAGCGGTTGCTGTCGACGCGCATGGTCAGGTCACGATTTGTGCCGACCACGACGATGGTGTTGGGTTCAAGGGCCGAGAAGTCGCTCGTGATCACGTTGCCGTCGATGTCGCGGTAAGCGCCACCGGCAGCCGAGGTGATATTCGCGTTCGAAGGACGGATGAATGGCAGGAAGCCGGGACCCGTTGGATTCTGACCAACCGTAGGCGCAACCGCAAACTCGTTACCCGCCGGGAATACTAGAATGGCGCCGGACGACACGGCATTCAGATAGGCAGTGGCCGCCGACATATCCCAATCGAAGATCACTTGATGGCCCAGCGTTTCAAAGCCTTCCACATTCGAAGGACCATAGCTGCCGTTGATGATGCGCGTGCCGTGCGAGATCGCGTAATTGATCGCGGGGGCGAAATCATCCACCGGGCTGCCGTTCACGTCGAATACGCGTAAGGGCTGGATCAGCGCGTTATAGGCCACGCCATGCATCCCGACGAAGTTGCGGTTTGCGGCCAGCACGCCCGCCACTTCGGTGCCGTGCGGATTCAGCAGGCTTTCGTCGGTGGGCATGCCCGAGGTGTTGGTGGTGAAGTCGAAACCGCCATCCGAACTGACTCGTCCGAAGAATTCCGAGCTGGTGATGCGCAGGCCGGTATCGATCAGACCCACCACAATGCCCTGGCCGGTGAAACCGCGCTTGTAGGCTTGTTTCGCGCCAATGATCTTCAGTGTGTATTGCGCATTGAATTCGTCGTCGATGCTGGTGCTGGTCGTGCTGGTACCGCCGCCGCCGCCGCCGCCTTCACAGATCGTCAGAGCGATAACGCCGCCACCAATGGCCAGCAGGCCAAGGCCAACCAGAAGCCACGTGGAATCAAAATCGGAACCATGCGCCACGGCCGTGCGCGCGCCGGCCGTGTAAACGGGCGCGGGCTGATAATAAACGGGAGGCGGAACGGCTGCCATCAGAACGGGCGGCTGACACCCCGGCACCACCGGCGCCAGGTTGTAACGCTGCGAAATCATATTCGCCTGACGAATCACCTGATCGCGCTGACGCCAGCAGCGAGTCTCGGCGAGAGTCATGGAACGAATGCAGAAATTAGCGGGATCCATCATCGCATAGCGATTGAGGAGCGAGAGAACATCGGGACCGATGTCGCCGCAAATTTCGGGCAAACCACCTGCAAAAACAGTGACGGGGGCAAGGGCGAAGAGAATCGCTGCGAAAGCGGAGGCAATATTTTTGCGGAGCATGTTTTCGCCTTTATAAAAGAGTTTTCTAATGTCGAATGGCACCCGAGCCAGATATTTCAAACGGCTTCCCAAAGAGAAGCCGCCCGCTAGTCTTTCCAAAATTCCGGGATCGTTACAATAGTAAAATTACTTTCAAGAACAATGCTTTCACCCAAACATGGTAAATATCGGAAACAGGGATGGTAAATTCCAGAAACGAATGCAGCCTAGGTTTTGAGGAACTGTTCTTTTGCCTCGCTAATACAACGGTTAAGCTTCTCCCCCAACAAATCGGGGCTTAAAGACTGGCCTCTCTTGCCCACATCCTTCAGCACCCTCTGGACCAGCGCCTCGTTGTCCTTCCCGGCGGATACCAAATTTACCATCTCGGCTGCATAGGCCTTGGGCGGCAGCCCGAGTTGCCTAGCGCTCCATTCGCCAAACAGTTTGGCGGCGCGCGCGCGCACTTTAAATCTTAGCTCTTCATCATGCGCGTATTTGTCTTCCTGGGCCTTTTCGCGTTCATCGAAGCTGGTCATTGAAACTCCGGGTTAACTTTGTCATCTTCTACCTTGGCAAATGTTTATGCTTCAATCGATTCGGCCCTGCAAGCGGCCCTTCTGTCAAGCCCTATGCCTGTTTATTAGAGACCCAGAATGCTCCGAAAGGTTGTGCCAATGACGAAACGCCGCCGTCTCTACGAAGGCAAGGCGAAGGTCCTTTATGAAGGGCCAGAACCCGGCACACTTGTGCAATATTTCAAGGACGATACATCTGCGATGAATAATCGCAAAAAAGGAACGATTGAAGGCAAGGGCGTTATCAATAACCGAATCTCTGAATATCTGATGGTCAAGCTGGGGGAAATAGGCGTGCCCACCCACTTTATCAAGCGCTTGAATATGCGCGAACAGCTGGTGCGGCAGGTAGAAATCATCCCTATTGAAGTGGTGGTGCGGAATGTGGCGGCGACCTCGCTGTCCAAGCGTTTTGGCATCCCCGAAGGCACGGCGTTGCCGCGGTCGATTATCGAATTCTATTACAAATCGGACGAGTTGGGCGATCCCATGGTATCGGACGAGCACATCACCGCCTTCGGTTGGGCCAATCCGCAAGAGCTGGACGAAATGATGCAACTGGCCGTGCGCATCAATGATTATTTGTCCGGCCTATTCTTCGGCATTGGGCT
>JACQAB010000197.1 GCA_016195205.1 Pseudomonadota bacterium | reverse complement strand
TCCCGCAGCGGTTTTTCAAAATCACGCGGCTGCACGGCCGACAGGGTGATTTTTCCGCCACCCTCTTTTTTCTCCAGCGCCTGCAGAATGCCGGTGGCGCGGGTGATCACCGGTCCAGGCAGCCCCGCCAATTGCGCCACATGGATGCCGTAGGAACGGTCGGCGACGCCGCCTTTCACCTCATGCAGGAAAATAATATTTCCTTCCCATTCGCGCACCAGGGCCGTGGCGCAATAAAGCGCGGGCAGTTGTTCTTTCAGCGCGGTGAGTTCGTGATAATGCGCGGCAAACAGGGCGCGGCAGCGGTTGTGGTGATATAAATATTCCACCGCCGCCCAGGCGATGGAGAGGCCATCGAACGTCGCCGTGCCGCGGCCGATTTCATCCAGGATCACCAGCGACTTTTCGGAGGCCTGATTCAAAATCGCCGCGGTCTCCACCATTTCCACCATGAAGGTCGAGCGCCCACGCGCCAGATCATCCGCCGCGCCGACGCGTGAAAACAGCCGATCGACCACGCCCAGATGCGCCGCCTGCGCGGGCACATAGGAACCCATTTGCGCCAGCGCCGCGATCAGCGCGTTCTGTCGCAGAAAAGTGGATTTGCCCGCCATGTTCGGCCCAGTCACCAGCCACAGCCGGCTTTCCGCGCCGAGGTTGCAATCATTCGCCGTGAACGCCTCGCCCGCCGCCGCCAGCGCCAGCGCCGCTTCCACCACCGGATGGCGGCCTTTTTCGATATGAAAGGCGTGGCTGTCATCCACCCTGGGGCGGCACCAGCGGCGCGTCACGGCGAGTTCCGCCAAAGAAGTGGCGACATCGAACGACGCCAAAGCCGCGCAGGTGGCGCGCAGATTGTCGTTGCGCGCCAGCACGTCTTCGCAAAGCTGCGCGAAAATTTCCATCTCCAGCGCCAGGGCTTTATCGCCCGCCTCGCTCACCTTGCGCTCGAGGCCCGCCAACTCGGTAGTGGTGAAACGCACGCCCGATTGCAGCGTCTGGCGGTGAATGAAGATTTTGGGCTGCGACAACAGCCGGTCGGCCTGCGTGGGCGTCACTTCCACATGATAACCGATCACCTGGTTATGCCGGATGCGCAGATTGGCGATTTTGGTCGCCGCCACATATTTGGCTTGCAGCCCGGCGATCAGCTTTTTGGAATCATCGCGCAGGGTGATGAATTCATCCAGCGCCGGCGAGAACCCCGCGGCGATGAATCCGCCGTCGCGCGTTAAAATCGGCAGATCGGGTTTCAGCGCGCGGCCCAGTTTTTCGGCCAGCGCCGCATAATCGCCCAGCTCGCGGCGTAAGGCCTGCAGATCGGCATTTGGTTTTGCCTTGGCCCAGGTGTCCAGCAGCGTGCCCAGCTGGGCGCCTACTTCCAAAGCAGCGCGCAAGGCGGCCAGGTCGCGCGGCCCGCCGCGCGATAAGGCCAGGCGCGCCAGGGCGCGCGACAGATCGGGGCAGGTTTTCAAAAGCGCGCGGATTTTGCCGCGCAAATCGGCCTGTCCAGCGAAAAAATCCACCCGCTGCAGGCGGCGTTCGATGCCCGCCACCTCGCAGAGCGGTGCGCAAAGCTGGTCGGCCAGCAAGCGCGCGCCGCCCGAAGTGCAGGTGATGTCGATCGCCTCCAGCAAGCTGCCCTTGCGCGAACCGCTTAAGGTTTGCGTGAGTTCCAGATTGCGCCGCGTGGCGGCGTCAATCGCCATGGCGCTTTTTTCGGCGGCGGCTTGCGGCGGGTTGAGGTTGACCTTTTGTTTTTGCGTCAGCGCGATGTAATCGATCAAGACGCCAAGGGCCGCCGTGCCAGCGCGCGAAAAATTCCCGAAAGCCTCCAGGCTTTTCACGCCGTATTGCGACAGCGCCCGCGCCTCGGCATTGGCGGAATCGAAACGGCTTTGCGGCAGCAGGGTGAGGGCATCACGCCGCTCGCGCAAAAATTCGTGCCAGTCTTCTTTTTCGCGCAAAGTTTCCGGCACCACCAGCTCGCCCGGGTTGACCCGCGCCAGAAGCGCGTTCAAGCCCTCACGCGAAGCCGAAGCCACATAAGGCGTGCCTTCGCATAAATCGCACCAGGCCAGGCCAAATTCACCGCCCGCCAGGGCCATCACCGCCAGGTAGTTATTGGCGCGGGCCTCAAGAAAACTGTCTTCGGTCACCGTGCCCGGCGTGATGATGCGCACCACCTGCCGGTCGACCAGCACGCGGGTGCCGCGTTTTTTGGCGGCGTCGGGGTCTTCCATCTGTTCGGCGATCGCGACGCGGAACCCGGCCCTGATCAGCTTGGGCAGATAGGCCTCATACGCATGCACCGGCACGCCGCACATCGGCACGTCTTCGCGCTTGGTTAGCGCCACGTCCAGCACCGGCGCGGCGCTTAAAGCATCATCGTGGAACAATTCATAAAAATCGCCGAGGCGGAAAAACAACAGGCAGCCGGGATGCGCGTCTTTCAGCCGTTGATACTGCGCCATCACCGGGGTGAGCGCGGTGGGCAGGTCGAGCGGCAGGGCGAGGGAGGCTTGCGTTTTCATCGGCAGATTCATCTAGATTAAAAAAGCAGGAAAAGATACTGAAAGGAAACCACGATACTATTTATTGAAGTTGAAATTAAGGGGCTGTTGTAGATAAGCCTTAAGTAAAGCACCATTTGGTTAAAGTAAATAGTTGCTGGCGGTGTGAGCCGTAGTT
>JACQAB010000196.1 GCA_016195205.1 Pseudomonadota bacterium | reverse complement strand
CAGCTTTTCGCCGCCGCGGCATATCGTCGCTTTAACTAGCCGCCGTCAGATAATCCCATCTAGATGTCGATCACGCGTTGGCGCTGCTGGAACAGGCGGCCCAGGCACAGCGCTCGCGCAGCGGACAATTTGCCAGCGGCGGTTCACGCCTTGTCGGTTGGTATATGGATGACCATACCGGCGTCGCGGCACCCATTATTAAAGGGCATGACATGGCCGATGGATTAATGGCGCCTTTCGGCGGCAGGGCAATTCACATTGCCGCGGCCATACCCGGCCCGGCGCTCCGTGATGGCAGCATTGCGCCGCGACCGCCCGTTACCGATTTCCATAATGCCGTTAAGCTCGAGAACCGCGCCCGAGCCAGATCGAGGGAGCGCGGGAAAGCTTTTGCGCGTAACGGCTTTTCATTGCCCATCCCGGGGACGATGCAGCAGGCAAAAACAGCAGGGAGCATAAGGATTACCAGCGCCCAGCTGCGTCCCAGTATGATCCCGTTTGCCTCGCTGCTTTTTGCTGATGATGAATTCGACGAGGGTCCAAGCTATATGGGCTTCTCCGGCCATGGGCAGCATAAGCTGGAGCCTTGATAGGCGTTTAACCCGCTTTATCTTCGCTATCGCCATGCGCGGCGTGATCGGCCAGTTTTTCCAGGCTGCCGACGATGTTATTCAGCCGGTTCACGGTGTCGGTCACGTTCTGCAGGTTCAACTCCTGCGTGATTTTTTCCAGCTTCTCGACAAGTTCCGATTGTCCCTGGACCGCGCCCGCGCCGGCGTCTTCCTGCTGCAGCCGGTCAAACCCGTCGGCCAGCAAGTCGTTCATGCCCCGCAGCGTGCCGGAAGAAGACTGAATTTCGGCGCGCAAGCCGTCAAGCTCGGCGCGCAGGTTTTCAATATTGTCCACCATGCGCTGGCTGAAAGAGGCCTCTTCCGCCAGGGTTTCGTGAATAAGCTGCAACGAGGGCGCCAGCTTGCCCGCGATTTCAGCAGCACTGGCCTGCTCCGTGGGCGGCGCAAACGCCGAAAGCTTTTCTTCCAGAACGCGGTCAATGCCGTTGATTTGCTGCGCCAGGCGCTGATACCCGCCCGAAATCGTTTCCACCCAACGGGTGATTTGCGAACGCACGCCATCAAACTCGCCGCGCATGCTTTTAATGGCGCTGGTGAAGTCGATGTTCAGCTGCTCAAAGCGCGCCGCCATGGCCGGGCTGGCGGCCGCCACCACTGCGGGCGCGCCATTACGCGTCAACTGCTTGGCTTCGCTTAACGACGGCACCAGTTGGCCAAGCTGCCCGGCCACGGCGCCCAGCGTGCTGGTAAGCTGGGTCAGAATGGAAAGGCGCTGCGCCATCTCACTTACCGCGCCGTGAATTTCGCCGATCTGCGCCGTGGTGGAGTTGGCAATCTGCTCATTACTATGCATCACGGTGGCGGCGGCATGCTCAAGCCGTTCCGAGAAGCTGGCCACCTGCAGGTCGAAACGTCCGGCGCTGTCGCCCAAAATCCGGCTCTTGGCGCCGACGTTGACGATCAATTCCTCCGCCTGTTTGGCGATTTCATTCGTGCGGGCGCTGACCGAGCGCACATCCTGCTCAAGCGCGGTGAACAATTCGCGCGACTGCTGGGCATACTGCGTCCACTCATGCTGCATCTGGCCGTGCAGATGCTGGCCGGCTTCTTTCAGTAGGCCGATGGCCGGAACGGCATCCTGCATCGAGACACGGAAGGTTTCCATGGTGCCGGCATATTCGTCGCGGATGGTGACAAGAATGCGCGCCAGCATCTCGGTATGGCTGCGCATGGATTCCAGCGAGCCGTTCATGGTGCCATGCGCCTCTTTCAGGCTACCTGAAACTTCATCCATGGCATTCGCGCCCATGGCGATGCGGGTGAAAGCTTCGTTGCTTTTCTTGTCGAACTCGCCCATGCGCGTATCGAATTGGCCCACGGTTTCGGCCACGCGCTGCGCGCTGGAAGAAAGGCTGTCGTAAAGGGCCGAGATTTTATCGGTCTTGCCCGCCGTGTCGGTAAGGAAGGCTTTAAGCGTCTGGTCGTGGGTTTCCACGCTTTTAACCGCTTCCAGAAAGCGCGTGCGCGCGGCCTCGGTGGTTTCGGCCATGACTTTGCCGCTGGCGCGCATCAGCTCGGTGGCGGCTATCAGTTTTTCGGTGAGGTCGCTGGCATGTTTCGAGAAAGTTTCGCTGGCCTGCAGATTTTGCTGCGTGGCGCGGCGCAGGTCGCGGTCAGACGCATTCAACACCGACAGCGTTTGTGCCACGCGCTGGCCGGTGGCGGCGGCGATTTCATTCAGCGCCAGCATGTCGGCGCGGAAACGGTCGACCAGATCGCGTGCGTCATCCTGTACGGTGCGGTGGCCGTCATGCAGAAGCTGAAGCTGCTGGCGCGAGGCTTCCAGCGCGTCGTGAAGATTGGCGCTGGTCTGCATGGCTGTGTCGCCAAGAAACTGGGCCTTTTTCTCCCAGTGTCCGGCGCTTTGCTCGATGCGTTCGCGCATGCCGGCGCCGTCTTCCTGAAGCTTGCGGATATGGGCCTGAAGATCGGAAATCAGGGTGTTAAAGACCGCGGCGCCACGTCCGGAAAAGCGCACCAGGCTTACGCCATCGGGGCCTTCCACGGCCATATCGGCAAGGTCGGAAACGCCGCGGCGCAATTCGCTGATGCTGCGCGCCAGGTTGCCGTAAAGATCGGCGCGTTCCTGGCCCCAGATCGGACCGCGGAATCCGCGCTTGGCAACCTCATGGCAACTTTTGGCAAGATTGCGCAAAGGAATGACCAGGGCAAAGCGGTAGGCGGCAAAAGCCAGAAGAATAAGAACGCCCAGCCCGGCAATCGAAAAGCCCAGCAGATGATGCAGCCGGTTATACTGCATGTTCAGGTGACTTAAATATTGAGAGTCAACTTCGGCGGCGCTGCGGGCCTCGGCCTGATTGGGCAAGGCCATAGCGTCCATCCGCGTGTTCCACGACTGCTGCATTTCCTGCAGCGTGTTGCGGAAAGAATCGCCGTTATGAATGGCGGCGTAACCCAGCAAAGCCGTAAAGCCGGCTAGCGCCACAAGGCCCGCCACGAAAAGCAAAAGCGGCGGACGGCCCCCCTGCGGGGAAGAGGGTTTTGGAACAGGTTGGGACATGGGTTGCTTAGGAACAGAAAACCCCTGCGAAAAGGAGGGCCTTCCGCCGGGGTCCCGCATTATCCACAGGCGGGGCATGGACGGCAATCTGAACTTAAACACGCTTGATTAGCGCGTCATCCCAACGGGTTATACCCCTCTGGATATTTAGAAGAGGTGTCTTTCGGAGAGTGCGGCGATCACAACGCAACCATTGCTTATCCGGATTGTTCTCGGCATGTAAGTTTTGCTGCGCGGCAAGCTGGTTCAGATAGCGATAAGAACGCGTCAAGCGCACCATCAACTCGTGCTCTTTCTTATTTTTGCTGCGATCGGGATGCAGCGCTTTCACTTTACGGCGATAAGCTTCTTTCACCGCCGACAGCCGCTCGGCAAAGCCGATGCCCAGATCCTGGCAGGCGCGGCGCACCAGCGCGCGGTCGGGCAGCTTCACTTCCACACGCGCAAAATTGCAGGCGGGCAGGGGGCCGACCAGGCGAATGTGCAGACGTCCCTGGCATTCGGAGTCAATGCGCTGCAAGGCTTCGGCAATGCGGTCTTCACCACGCGCTTCGGCCAGCAGAATGGCATGCAGCACCACATTACCGTCCGGCTCGTCCATAATGATCAGATCACGCAAACGTCCCTGCAATTGTGCCAGGATCTGATCGCGCAAAATGCGGCGTTCTTTTTCCAGCGATGACGCGCCGGCAGCTTTGGGAAAGCGCTGCATCAACTGCTGCATCACGGCGGTGTTCCAGCAAATGCTGAGCGAGAACTGGCGCAGATGCCCGTAACGCAGCAGCAATTCAAGAATTTCCTGGGCATGCTGGAAAAGAACTTGCCCCACGCCATTGGCATCTTCAAACACGCTTTCGAACGAGGCCGGAATGATTTTGGGCAGATATTTCACCAACTCGCCAAGAACGCGGTGATAATTAACCAGGCGCAGGGCCATGGCTTGTGCCGGATCTTGCCAGGGCCATTGCACGGGCTCAGGGGCCGAAAGAGCATGCAGCCTGCCGCTGGAAGTAATTTGCAGGCTTTTCAATGTGCTGTTCTCCGCCATGGCCAAGGCCTGACGTCCGGCATCGTCGGTAAAAGCGTAGATTCGCATCTGGGGCATGGCCGAATCACTCTGTTGAAAGGTGACTTCAGCTAAATACCGCGTGTGGAGAAATTTAGGGAGGGATTCTGTGCGCAGCAGCGTGCGTTGTTGTGGATAATTATTAGAAGCTGACGCCCATGGGCGGTGAAGCTGTCAGCGGATTTGACCAGCCAACAGTTCTGTGCGCCGGAACTTTTTTAGCAGGCGTCTGCTTTGGAGTAACGACCGCAACAGGTCTTGGCTTCGCAGAAGTTGGCGTTTCGGCTCTAACCAGATGCGCCGCAATTGCGGCGGCAATTCCTGCTACTAGAGCGGTCGCGCCCATGGCGAGGAGTGGGCCATAGCGTTCGGCGGATGGGATTACTGCAAACATTTTTCTTCTCAGAGAAATCAAAGAATGAGCCAATAAGTTTAGCAAATTATGGCGTAATAGCAATGCCGGAATCGCCCTAATCATGCATGGTTAACAATATTTACAGGGCGCGTGGGCATTGTTTTCTTTGAAGAAATATTGTTATCGGCCTTTAAGCCTTCGCTTAAATATTGCCGCTAAACTTCTTTTCTATGGCAGATACTTATTTTCTTAGTCGTTTGTCGAGCGGAAAAGCGTCGTCCATTAGCCTTCTCGTTGGCAACGCCGCGTCCGTTTACCATCCAACCTATGCGTCAGCCGTGATGCAGATGTTTCAAACCTTTCCGCAAGTAACCCAGTGCACTTTCAAAACCGGCAAGGGGGAACCAGCGCGCGTAGCGGTGGCAGGGGATATGTCTCAAGTGGATGGAGCT
>JACQAB010000227.1 GCA_016195205.1 Pseudomonadota bacterium | reverse complement strand
CGAGGCGGCCATTACCTCATCCCGGGCGGGCACCACGCGTGACGTGGTGGAAGTGCATTTGGATCTGTCGGGCTACCCCGTCATCCTCGCCGATACCGCCGGCTTGCGCGAGGCGGGCGATGAGATCGAGCAGGAGGGAATCCGCCGCGCTTTGGCCCGCGCGGCCGACGCCGATCTGAAACTGGTGCTGTTCGACGCCGCGCAGGAGCCCGATGCGCAAAGCCTGGCTCTTCTCGACGACAAGGCGATTGCGGTTTTAAGCAAGTCGGATCTAACAAGCAATGTCATGCCCGCGCAGGCGGGCATTCATGGCAAAGACCTTTCAGGAAAAGAGGCCGTTGCCATGGATCCCAGCATGCGCTGGGATGACCATTCTTACTTAAAGATCTCGGCAAAAACCGGCGAAGGAATCTCCGAACTTCTGGCAGCCATCACTGCCCGCCTGAAAAACTGGACCGAGCAGAATTCCGCCCCGCCGCTGACCCGTGCACGGCACCGCGAGGCGCTGGCGCATACCCTGCAAACCCTTCAAAAAGCCCTGCAAAACGTGGAAAAACGCCAACCGCACGAGCTGACCGCCGAGGAGCTGCGCCAGGCCGCCCTGGCCCTTGGCCGCATCACCGGCCGCGTCGACGTGGAGGATCTGCTCGACGTGATTTTTCGGGATTTTTGTATTGGGAAATGAGGATTTTGCTTAGCGAGCAAAGCGAGCTTAGCAAAACCTCACTCCGGCCCGCCTTCGCCAAGGCTACGGCGGGTCTGTTGAGAAAACTCGTCCGCCGAAGCTTCAGCGTAGGCGGAAAGTTGCGAGCGAAGCGAGTGACTATCCGGGGGTCCAGTTCAATTAAACGCTTACCCAACCTCTCACATGCCCGGCCGCGTAATGCGGCGGTCACGAAGGGCGGGGGGTAAAGGCGGGGGTGGAGCGGCTTCCGGCGGAATTTCTTCGGGCGCTGTAACTTCTTGTTTCGACGCGTCCTGCGCCACGGGAGGCTCTGCCCCGTTGGGCCGCGGCTCTTCCTGCACAACAGCTTCCGCCGCTTCTGGTTTCTTTTCTTCACCAAGCATGGGCGTCACGGAAAGCTTTACCGGCGGCGGCGCGTCCGGCTGTCCCGCAGCGGCCCACATGCTTTGCCGGGCGGCGAAAGGCTCGGGAAAGTGGTAATGAACGCCTTCTTCCGCGAACAGGCCTTCCGCGCTTTCCTGCCAGGCGCCGGAGGTAGCCGGGGGCGCATAGCGTTCCTCGGCAAGGTTGAGCGGATGCGGGCGAATAAGGCTTGAGGCGGGCAGGGTGGTTTCAAGCGCGGTCTCAGCTTCACGCAGCACGATATCCCTTTGCGCCAGCTGAAAACCGGGCAAAGATTCTTCCGGCCTTTCGCTGATCGCCGGGCCGACATAATCAAGTTGATCCATCTGCCGTCCCAGCGCGGCCAGAGTCAGCCGGAGAGGTTCGTCACGAAGCAGTTCAGCGATCGCGGCGGCATCGATGACCCTTTCGCTTGGCGCGGTCCTACCGTCAGGCGTCGTCCGCCTCAGGCGCATGTCGAGGGTGTCCTTTGATGGCTCTGTTCTGGCCGTGTTAATGGTTTTGACGGCCCATGCCGCTTTGCGCGCTTCCAGAAAGTCGGGGGGAAACCCGGCCACCAGAAGTTCGGCTCGCAGCGCGCGCTCGTTCCAAAAAAGATCGCCAAGAAAGGCCTGGGTTATTGTTTGGGGATTCGCCTCGACGAGCGCGCGCTTGTCCCACATGGCCTCAAGTTCTTTCAGCTTAAGTTCATAACGCACCAGAAATTCCGGATCGATCAGCGCCAGCGCTTTTTCCAGGATCAAAGGCGGAGGGGGTGGCGATGGAGGCTTGCGCGCAGAAGCGGGCTTGGGGATTTCATCCTCGATCTCGTAAAGAATATCTTGCGCATCGACCACGAGCTCGACGGCTTTTTCTGTATAGCCAATACGCCGCAGAGCCCCCGCGGACGGGGGCAGATCGGCAGGCCTATCATCTACCGGAGTGGAGGAATCCAAAGCCATAACGCCTCAAAATGAATTTTTTAAATCCACCTTATTTTCTTATTTTACAGGCTTAACCCGCAACTAAAAAGCGCGATTTTTTAACCCTTCTTGGCCTTTCCCCGCAACAGGAATTGCGTTAACTTGCCCCCCTTAACCCAAGGGCGGCAGGGATATCATGAACTGGCAGAAATTCCTTAACGGCGGGAAATCCAAGGGCGCAGTCGCGCCACGTGCCCGAGCGGTTGTACCCGAAACCCCCGGTGCAGTCGCGGTTGCGCCCGTCGCAGGGCCGGTTGCGCGAAGCGCAGAGGCATCGCGACCATTGGGCGCAGAGCAGTCGCGCCGTAGAACTTTGGTTATAGGCCTCGACAGCTTCGACATGCCGCTGGCCGAAAGCTTCATGCAGGAAGGGCTGATGCCTAACCTGGCGCGGCTGAAAACGCAAAGCGCCTGCTGCAAGGTGCAGGACGGGCATGAAAAATACTCGGGCCTGGCCTGGGAATATTTCAGCACCAGCATGCACCCGGCCAATGGCGGGCGCTGGTCGCCGCTGGAGTTCAATCCGGACACCTATGAAATCCAGCAGCGGCCGGTGCAGATCGCGCCGTTCCTGGCCGAGCTTGCCGCGCGCACCGTGGTGTTCGACGTGCCCTATTGCGACATCACCCAGGCCGAAAAAGTGCAGGGCCTCACCCGCTGGGGCGCGCATGATCCCGGCGTGCCGGAACAATCGCGTCCGGCCAATTTGCGCAGTGAAATCGCCCGGCGCTTTGGCGCCTATCCGGCCCTCAAGGATATTTACGGCTTCTGCTGGCCCTCGGCCAAGCGCACGCGGGAACTCAGCGACCGCCTGGCGCGCGCCGCCACCCTGCGCGGCAAGGTTATGCGCTGGATGCTGGAAGAAAAATTCCCCGATTGGGAATTAGGCGTGGTGGTGGTGGGCGAAAGTCACTCGGCGATCGAGCCGCTGTGGCACGGCGTGGACCCCACGCATCCGCTTTACAGCATCCCTTCGGGCCCGGAAGCGGCCAAGGGGCTGCGCAAGATTTACAACGCCATCGATGGATTGATCGGCGAGTTGCAATCGGCCTTCCCCGATGCCACGCTGGCGGTGTTTTCCTCGCATGGCATGGGCGCCAATCACGCCGACGTGGCGGCCATGGCCCTCTTGGCTGAGTTGACTTACCGCTGGCAGTTTAACGAACCCTATATGCGCCCGCGTAAGTGGTCGAAAACCCTGCCCAACGGCATTCCGCTGCTGAACGAGAATGACCGCTGGCATGACAGCATCGTGCCGATGGTGCCCTATCCGCCCGAGGGCGAGCCGGGCGGCAAATGGAATTGCAGCTGGATGCCGGTGACGCGCTATGCCCGCTTCTGGCCGAAAATGAAGGCCTTCGCCATTCCGTCCTATTACGACGGGCGCCTGCGCATCAACCTGCAGGGACGCGAGGCGCAAGGCGTGGTGCCGCGCGAGGAATATGAACGGGTGCGCGACACGCTGATGGCCGATTTGAAAAACCTGCGCAACAGCGCCACCGGCGAAAAAGCCGTGGCTGATATCTGGTGCCCCAAATCCGACGATCCACTCGGCATCGGCCCGACCGAGGCCGATTTATACGTGATCTGGCAGGGCAATCCTTACGGGCTGGCCTGCCCGAAAGCGGGCGAAGTTGGCCCGCTGCCCTGCCGCCGCCCCGGCGGGCACACGGGCAAATTCGGATTCCTCTACCTCCACGGCAAAGAGGTGCGCGCCGGCGACTATGGCGTTGCCAGCAGCTTCGAAGTGGTGCCCACGCTGCTGGACCTGATGGGCGAAAAACGCCCGGCCCAGGTTCACGGAAATTCGCTGTGGCCGCAGATGCGGATGCGCGTGGAGAAGGCGGCGTAGAGTCCGCGCATAATTAGGGTTCGGACCCATTAAAAACAAATCTTTTCAATGTCATCCCGGCCAAGCGACCTCCGCGAAGGCGGAGGGAGCGCGAGCCGGGATCCCATTTATTAAAAAAACCAAATGGGATCCCGGGTCTCGGGGCTCGTTCCACTCGCCCCTCGCCCGGGATGACAATTTTTTTAGGGGCTGGCCCAGATAAGCTAGCGTTGTTTGGGCAGATTAAGCCATTTTGAGAGGGTTGTCAGTTGCTGTTTGGGGGTTCCGTAGTTGAAGCGGAGCTCACACTCTTTGAGGAAGAGAT
>JACQAB010000020.1 GCA_016195205.1 Pseudomonadota bacterium | reverse complement strand
GCGCCCGCCGGCGCCGCGACCGAAGACGCCCATGCCAAGGGCGCCCCGGCCGCCGGAGAACATGGCAAGGAAAGCAAGGAGGACGAAGCCAAGAAAAAGGAAGGCGCCGTTTTCTATGACCTCGGTGAAATGGTCGTCAATCTGAACACCGACGGCAAGCGTCAAACCTTCCTGAAGCTGGTGGTGCAACTGGAGCTGGAAAGCGCCGCCGACAAGCCGGTGATCGAGAATTTGAAACCCCGCATTGTCGACAATTTCCAGACCTATCTGCGCGAATTGCGGGTGGATGACCTGCGCGGCTCGGCCGGGCTTTACCGCCTGCGCGAGGAACTACTGTTCCGCGTGACCGAGGCGGTGCATCCCATCAAGATCCGCGACGTTCTTTTCCAACAGATGCTGGTGCAGTAGAGGATTAAATGGCCGACGAACCCACGCCCGCCGAAGAACCAAAACCCGCTGATCCGGCTGCGGCTGGGGCGGCGCCGGCCGCGGGCGGCGAAGTAGGCGGCGACACGCGCGTGCTAAGCCAGAACGAAATCGACTCTTTGCTTGGCTTCGGCAACGGCGGGGAAGACAGCGCCACCTCGGGCATCATGGCGCTGGTCAATTCCGCGCTGGTCAATTACGAACGCCTGCCGATGCTGGAAGTGGTGTTCGACCGCCTGGTGCGCATGATGTCCACCAGCCTGCGCAATTTCACCTCCGACAACGTGGAAGTCAGCCTGGACCAGATATCCTCGGTGCGTTTCGGCGATTACCTGAACTCCATCCCGCTGCCGGCCATGCTGGCGGTGTTCAAGGCCGAAGAATGGGACAATTCCGGCCTGATGGTCATCGACAGCGCCATGATTTATTCGATCGTCGACGTGCTGCTGGGCGGACGCCGCGGCACGGCGGCCATGCGCATTGAAGGCCGGCCCTACACCACCATCGAGCGCAACCTGGTGGAACGGCTGATGCATGTGATTCTGGCGGATATGAGCGGCGCGTTTGATCCGCTCAGCCAGGTAACGTTCCGCTTCGACCGCCTGGAAACCAACCCGCGCTTTGCCACCATCGCCCGCCCGGCCAACGCCGCCGTGCTGGTCAAGCTGCGCATCGATATGGAAGACCGCGGTGGCAGGCTGGAAGTGCTGATCCCCTACGCCACGCTGGAACCGGTGCGCGAAATTTTGTTGCAAATGTTCATGGGCGAAAAATTCGGCCGGGATTCCATCTGGGAAACCCACTTGGGCAACGAGTTGTTGCAGACCGAAATGAACATGCACGCCGTGCTGGATGAAGTCAGCATGCCGCTGAACGACATCATCAACCTCAAGCCCGGCATGTTCGTGCCGCTGAATGTAAAACCCGACAGTATGATCGATGATCGAGCTGCGCTCGGGCGAAGTGACGCTGTTCCGGGGCAAAATGGGACGCAAAAATGGGCGGATTGCGGTGATGATCGAGGAAGAAAATATTCAACGGCCCGAAATGCAGGGCTGATAACTTCCCCTTCCACGCAGAAGGGGAAAACGGGGGAGAAGGCCAATGGGGTGGACACTTGCCTTGGACGGCGTGGTGATTGTTCTTCTGGGCGTGGGCATTTTCTATGCTTGGCGCCTTGAAAGAATGTTGCGGGGATTAGACCGCAACCGCGCGGAAATGGAAAAATTCGTAGGGGTCTTCTCATCCGCCGTGGCGCGCGCCGAACGCGGCATCCGCGAATTACAGGACACCGCCCAGGATGTGGGCGTGGATGTTGACCGCCACATTGCCAAGGCCGCCGGCCTGCGCGACGAGCTGAATTACCTGATTGACGCGGCCGACAAAATGGCCACGCGCCTGACCGATACTTCAAGCGCTGCCCTGGCGCGCAAGCCTGCCGCGCCCGCACCTGTGGCGGTCGAAGAACTGGCCCCGATAAAAGTTACCGTAGCCCCGCCTAAACTGGTTGAGCCCCTGGTTGAAAAACCGAAAGCCGATTTGGCTTCGGCCTTGCCGCCGTGGGCCAAGCCGGCACGCCAGGATCACATCATCGTCAACCGTCCGGAAAAAACCTTTACCCGGCAAACCGAAAAAACACCACTGTCCAAAACTGCTGAAGCTTTGCCGGTGATGCCGATGGAACGTAGCGGATTACGTTCGGAAGCCGAACGCGAATTGCAACAGGCTCTTGAGAAGATGCGCTAATGAATAAAACGCCCGCCACGGCTCCTGCCAAACGCCCGTCGCTGGCGAGGGGGTTGCGGCTTGGGCTTTTTATTCTGATCTTCCTTGCGGTGATGATGATCGGCGCGCGGATCCGCGACATTGTCTGGCAGATTGCGCATGGCCAGTCGCCCGAAGTATTTGCGCCCCTGAAAGCCGCCGAAGCTCAGGCCGAAGTGAAAGCGGAGGTTAAGCCGGAAGAAAAACCCGCCTCTACTATCGACAAGCCGGGCGACCAGAAAGCGGCAGAAACAAAAACCGCCGAAGCCAAGCCGGAAGAAAAGAAAGAAGAGAAGAAAGCCGAAGACAAGAAGCCGGAAGAAGCCAAGCCGGAAGAAAAGAAAACTGAGGCCGCTAAACCAGAAGATAAAAAGCCTGAAGAGGCAAAAGTAGAAGACAAGAAAGCAGAAACCACAAAACCCGACGATAAAAAGCCTGCGGAAGCCGCCGCTCCCGAGGTGGAAGAACCCACGCTGGACGAAGGCCAGGACCTGACGGAATCGGAAATCAAGGTGCTGCGCCACCTCAGCGAACGCCGCCAGATGCTGGAAAAGAAAGCGCACGAGTTAGACCAGCGCGAAACCCTGCTGAACCTCACCGAGCAGCGCGTCGATAAAAAAGTAGCTGACCTGAAGCAGATGCAGGAAGACATCCGCAAGGTATTGGGCGAAGCCGATGCCCAGCAGAAAGCACAGGTGGCCTCGATGGTGAAAATTTATGAAACCATGAAGCCCAAGGAAGCTGCCAAGATTTTTGAGAACATGGATCTGCCCACGCTGGCCGAGGTGGTATCGCGGATGAAGGAAACCAAGGTTTCGGCGGTGATGTCGGCGATGAATGCGCTGAAGGCCAAGGAACTTACCGCGGCGCTGATGGCCAAAAAGCCGTTACCCGCCTCGCCCTAACGGAAGAAGGAGCTTCCATGGCGGTGGATTTGAACATGAATGTCCTGATCGTGGACGATTATAAAACCATGCTCCGCATCATGGAAAATTTGCTGAAACAGATTGGTTTTAAGAACGTCTTCGAAGCTACCGAAGGTGGGGCGGCGCTTTCCATGCTGCACGAAAAAAACTATGGCCTGGTCATTTCCGACTGGAACATGGAACCCATGACCGGCTTGCAGTTTCTGAAACAGGTGCGCGGCGATGCCAAGCTGAAAAACCTTCCCTTCATCATGGTAACGGCCGAAAGCAAGCCGCAAAACGTGATCGCCGCCAAAGAGGCGGGTGTGAACAACTATATCGTCAAGCCGTTCAATGCCGAAGTTCTCAAGGAAAAAATCGCCACGGTTCTGGGCGCTTTCTAACCGCTCAGGCTTTTTGGGCGATCAGCCGCAGGCCGGGCTTGAAGGAGAAGAAAACCTTTTTCACCCGAAAACCATGTTTTTGCAGCAGGCGCGTAAGGCTTTGGCGCGTAAAATAAACAATGTGCGATGGGGGCGTCACCGCTCGCCAGGCGGCGAAATCGCGCGGCAGGCTCCAATGGCCGGCATCGGGCGTGGTCAAATAAAGAATGCCGCCGGGCTCCAAGATATCAGCCGCGGCCTTTACAAAGCTGGGTGGATCGGGCACATGCTCGATCACTTCGCTGGTGTAAAGGATGTCCGCTTTTTTGCCGCGTGCAGCGTAATCCTGAATCGAAAGCGCTTCAAAATTCTTTTCCCCATAGGCTTCGCGGCTGATCTGCACCGCGTCGCGGTCAAGGTCGATGCCATAGGCGTCCAGGCCCAAATCCAGCGCCGCCTTCACCGTGAAGCCGCAGTTGCAGCCCACGTCCAGAAACCTGCGGCCTTTGGTATAGGTTTTCAGGCGGCGCACGCGCCGCAGCGCGCGGCGGATTTTTTTCTTGGCCTTGGGCCGGTAAACCTTAGACCCCTTATAGGATTGGTAAAAACGGTCCAGCTCTTCCAGCGTAGGGAAGGGGTCCACCGTCACCGTGCCGCAGGGGCAGCGCAGCAGTTCGAACCCATTCTTCTGGCCAAGGCTTTTGCCGTGGTCCAGTTCCGCATGGCAGGCCTTGCAAAAAGGCTGCATAGATTGAGGCTGGGAAGAAGGCGTCATGCGCGCATGTTAGCGATCCGTCTCGCAAGCACAAGGAAAAGGACCGCCCGATGCTTGTTGTTTCGGGTGGAATCCGCCAGATTAAGGGTCTGATCCCATGCCTTTCTTTTCCCCCAAGACCCTGCGTTTTTTAAGCTTGGCCGGCCTTGCCCTGCTGGTCCTGCTGGCGCCGGCTTTTGCCCAGGAAGCGGAAAGCGCCTCCGTCGGATTGCGCATTGGCGTGCATCAAGGTTTCCAGCGGCTGGTTTTCGACTGGCCGGAAAAAGTGCCCTACACCGCGTCACAGAACGGCGCCGAGGTGACCCTGCGTTTTGAAAAACCGATGGAGGTGGATTTAAGCGCTTTATCCAGCCGCCGCCTGACTTATTTGAAAAACAGCAGCCAGAGTCATGATGCCGCCGCCACGCAAATCACGCTGACCCTGGCCAATGGCGTGACGATGCAAAACTTCCCCGACGGCACGCGCGTCGTGGTGGATTTGATCCTGCCGCCGCCCGCGCGCCAACCGCCTCCTACGCCGGTTGAAGTAAAAGTCTCCGCGCCTGAAAAACCGGTTGAGCCAGAAGCCGCGCCGGAAGTGCAGGTTCCTGCCACGGCAAAATCAGACGAAAAACCCGTGGCTACAAGCACGGCGGAGGTTCCGCAGGCCGCGCCTGCGCCAACGCCACCCACGTCCCCACCTCAGCAAGCCGCTCCACCTGCACCTGTTGTGCCCCCGCCCGTCAAGGCGGAAACACCGCCGCCTGCTGTTCAAAAGAAAGATGCTGCCGCTCCCAAACTTATTCTTGGGGATGAGCCGCTGCTGGTTTTGGCCATGGATCCAGCCTTGTTGTTGCCCGCTGCGGTATGGCGCCGCGCCGATTACGTTTACATTGCCTTCGACCATCGCGTGAACGTGCCGTTGGAAGAGTTGGGAAAAAATGCGCGCGTGAAACTGGAAAATGTAAGCACCGGCGACGGCGGGGTGTTTCGTTTTTACCTGCCGCAAGAAGTCGGCCTGCATGTCGCGCGCGAAAGCAATGTGTGGCAGGTCTATGTCACCAAGAAGGGCCGTTCGGCGCCCATCAGTCTTACCGTGACGCCGCAGCCTTCCTATGCGCTGGGCGCGCGCTTGTTGATGCCGGTCAGTAAGGCAGGCGATCCGATCCGCTTCACTGATCCGGAAATGGGCGACAACCTGGTGGTGGTACCGATGACCGAAGCCGGTCAGGCGGTGCGCATGCCTTATCACTACGCCGATCTGGAATTTTATCCGGCCGAGCAGGGGGTGGTGATCATGCCCCGCAACGAGGCGCTGGCCGTGCGCCGCCAGCAGACGCAGGGCGTGGAAATCACCCTGACGGGCGGCTTGCACCTTTCGCCCGATGACGACACCGGCTATATCCGCCCCGATGCCACAGGCGCCGAAAGCACCTATCTGTTCGATTTCCACGGCTGGTATGGCCCGGCCGATTTGTCTTATACCGTCATGCGCCAGCGCTGGGAGCGCGCCCTGGCAGAAATCCCCGAGGATGAGCGTGACCGCGTGCGCTTGCAGATGGCGCGATTCCATTTCGCGCGTGGGCATTACCAGGAAGCGCTGGGCATGCTGGACGAGCTGGCGCGCCGGCTTCCCGATCTTGAAAATCGCAGCGAGTTTTTAAGCTTGCGTGGGGCCACGGAAGTCATGGTGCGCAACGCCGAAGCCGCGGCGAAAGACCTGTCGCATCCTGAAATCGCCGACAAACCCGAAGTAAAACTGTGGCTGGCTCTGGCCTATACCCGGCTTCTGGATTGGAAAAAAGCCACCGATCTTTTTACCCAGGCCGATGCGATGCTGGAACATTACCCCGAGCCTTATTTCACCGACTTCTCGCTGGCCGCGGCGGAAAGCGCCCTGGCCGCTGACAACCGCGTTTACGCCTCGAACGTCCTGGACCGCTTGGTGCATCGCCGTCCCGAGATGGGAGAAAATTCCGGCGCGGTGGATTATCTGCGCGGCGTGTTTTTAAGCCAGGCCGGACACTATGAGCGCGCCGAACAGCTGTGGGAACGCGCGTCGATCAGCGATGATCTACTTTATCGCGTGCGCGCTACCATCTCGCTCACCGACCTGCAGGTGCTGAAGGGAAAAATCACCCCGGCCGAAGCGGCCGAACGGTTAGAACATTTACGTTTTGCCTGGCGCGGCGACAGTCTGGAACTCGACATTTTACGCCGCCTTGGGAAATTCTATGTCGAGGCCGGCAAGGTCTCCGAAGGCCTGGCCACGCTGAAGGAAGTGCTGGCCTTCCTGCCCGACAATGAAGCCGCCAAAAACCTGCGCAAGGAAATGGCCTCGGCCTTCCGCGACGTGTTTCTCAGCGATCAGGGGCAGAAGCTTTCGCCGCTGGATGCGCTGTCGCTGTATGAGCGGTTTTACGAGTTGGCCCCCGAAGGCGAAGAGGGCGACAGTCTGATCCGAACTTTAGCCGAGCGCATGGTATCGGTCGATCTGCTGGACCGCGCGGCAGATATCCTGGCCGACCAGGCCCGGCGCCGCCTGGCCAGCACGTTCAAATCACGCGTGGGCGTGGAGGCGGCGGGCATTTATTTGCTGGATCATAATCCAAAGGCCTGCCTGAAAATTCTGAACGACACCGACCAGCTCGACCTGCCGGCCGATCTGGTGGAACAGCGCGCGCTGCTGAAAGCCCGCGCGCTGAACGAAACCGGCAAGCGCGACGACGCCGAAAAACTGATTGCCGACTACACCAGCGAAAGCGCCCAGCGCCTGCGCGCCGACATCGCCTGGAAGGCGCGCGACTGGACCAAGGCCGCGGCTATTCTTGAGGGTCTTATCAGCACGCCGCCCGCGGACGGCAAGGAAATGGAAAAGAAACAGGTGCAATTCGTGCTGGACCGCGCCATTGCGCTAGCCATGGCGCGCGATATGGCCGGGCTCGACAAGCTGCGCACCGATTTTGCCGTGGCCATGAAAGTCACGCCTGAGGCCAGCCTGTTCCGCGCCTTGACCGAGCCTGAAACCGGCCTGCCCGACAACAAAGACGCCGCCCATCTGGCCGAGGTGGATTTGTTCCAGGATTATCTGGAGGACTACCGGAAGCTGAAGTGATGCATCTCTAAATTTATCCACAAGAAGCGAATTCAAGTAGCCGTCTAATCTGTTGAATTTCCTTTCAAATATTGTTCAAGAAATTTTGATGGCATTCCAGGCGTGGCGAAGCTGCCATTGCCGCGTGAAGACCGTGCCACAATCCGTTTTTTTACGTGAATTACCGCGCCGATATTATAGATTGTCGCCAGTCGATTCCTTTTCTCTTCAAGGACTTCCCGCCGTGCTTGCACGTTTCATCGCCTGTTTAAGCCTGTTTTTCTTCAGCCTGCCCGCCCTGGCCGACACGCCGGAAGTAGTGGGTGCCCCCGTCAACTGGGGTATCGGCATGGTGAAGGGCTATTCACCCGTCAAAGAGCGCATGGTGGAATTTCACGACCATCTGCTGCTGTGGATCATCACCGCCATCACGCTTTTTGTTCTTGGTCTGCTGATTTACGTGATGCTGCGTTTCAATTCCAAGGCTAACCCGGTGCCGCAGAAATTCGCGCATAACACCACCATCGAAGTGATCTGGACGGCCATTCCGGTTCTTATTCTTCTGGTCATCGTCATTCCATCTTTTCAACTGCTTTATTTTCTGGATAAGGCTCGCCATCCCGAGATGACGCTGAAGGTGACGGGCCATCAGTGGTACTGGTCCTATGAATATCCCGACCAGAAAATTGAAAGTTTCGACAGCCGCGCCATCTGGGACGGCACGCCGCAGAAGCCCGAAGCGGTGGCCTCCGCGCTGGCTGATGCCGCGAAAGGCTGGATTTATAAAACTGAAAAGCCCTTGCGGCTTTTGGAAGTGGATAACCGGGTAGTGCTGCCGGTCGATACGGAAATTCGCATCTATGTCACCGCCACCGATGTGCTGCATTCCTTTGGTTTGCCGGCCTTTGGCTTGAAGGAGGACGCCAATCCCGGCCATCTGAACGAAACCTGGGTGAAAATCGACAAACCGGGATTGTATTACGGCCAATGTTCGGAACTGTGTGGCACGGGCCATGGCTTCATGCCCATCGTGATCGAGGCGGTGAGCAAGGAAAAATTCGCCGAATGGGTGACGCAGAAAACCGCGCCGGCACCCGAGCCCGCCAAGAATAAAACGTCCAGTGCTGCAAGGAGCAAGCCGCTATGAGTAGTCCGAATTCCCACGCCCATGGTGAGCATGGCGATTATGCCCATGGCTTAAGTTTTTTCACGCGCTGGTTCTGCTCGACCAACCACAAGGACATCGGCACGCTCTATCTGCTTTTCGCAGTGGTCGCCGGATTGATCGGCGGCAGTTTTTCCATCCTGATGCGCGCCGAACTGCAGGAGCCGGGGCTGCAATTCGTGCGCGATGGGCAGATGTGGAACGTGTTCATCACCGCGCATGGCTTGATCATGGTGTTCTTCGTGGTGATGCCGGCGCTGATCGGTGGCTTTGGCAACTGGTTCATCCCGCTGATGATCGGCACGCCCGACATGGCCTTCCCGCGCCTGAACAACATCAGTTTTTGGCTGCTGGCCCCCGCTTTCCTGCTGCTTCTGGGCTCGGCCTTCGTGGGCACCGGTGCAGGCACGGGCTGGACGGTTTATCCGCCGCTGTCCAGCATTGGTCATGCCGGGCCTTCGGTGGATATGGCGATTTTCTCGCTGCATCTGGCAGGCGCTTCCAGCATTCTCAGCGGCGTCAACTTCATCACCACCATTTTCAATATGCGCGCGCCCGGCATGACGCTGCATAAAATGCCGCTGTTCGTGTCGGCCATGCTGATCACCGCCTTTCTGTTGCTGCTGGCGGTGCCGGTATTGGCGGGAGCCATCACCATGCTGCTGACCGACCGCAATTTCGGCTCCAGCTTCTTCGATCCTTCGGGTGGCGGCGATCCGGTTCTGTTCCAGCACCTGTTCTGGTTTTTTGGCCATCCGGAAGTTTACATCATGATTTTACCGGCCTTCGGCATCATCAGCCAGGTGGTTTCCACCTTCTCGAAAAAACCGATTTTCGGCTATCTGGGCATGGCCTATGCCATGGTGTCGATCGGCTTCATCGGTTTCATCGTCTGGGCGCATCATATGTATTCGGTGGGTCTCGATGTGAACACACGCGCCTATTTCACCGCAGCCACGCTGATCATCGCCGTGCCCACGGGCATCAAAATTTTCTCATGGATCGCCACCATGTGGGGCGGATCGATCGAATTCAAAACCCCCATGCTGTGGGCGATCGGTTTCATTTTCCTGTTCACCGTCGGCGGCGTGACGGGCGTGGTGCTGGCCAATGCCGGGCTCGATCTGGCTTTCCATGACACCTATTACGTGGTGGCGCATTTCCATTACGTGCTGTCGCTGGGCGCGGTGTTCGGCATTTTCGCCGGCTGGTATTACTGGATCGGCAAGATGAGCGGACGGCAATATCCAGAATGGATGGGATGCATCCATTTCTGGACCACCTTTATCGGCGTGAATCTTACCTTCTTCCCGCAGCACTTTTTGGGGTTGCAGGGCATGCCCAGGCGCATTCCCGATTATCCTGACGCTTTCGCGGGTTGGAATTTTGTGTCATCTGTGGGTTCTTATATTTCGTTCACCTCCACGCTGTGGTTTGTGTTCTTGGCGATTTACACGCTGACGCGCGGCAAAAAAGTCGGCGCCAATTATTGGAACGCGCCGGTGACCACGCTGGAATGGACGCTGCCTTCGCCGCCGCCTTTCCATCAGTATGAAACGCTGCCGAAAGTCAGATGACAGATGCCAGGTATCAGATGCCAGAAAACATTATTCCCGGTAGCGAAGCTGTTCTGATCCCTGATCCCTGGCATCTGGCATCTGAAGCGCGCCTTGCCGATTACATCGCGCTGCTGAAGCCGCGCGTGATGAGCCTGGTGGTGTTCACCGGCCTGGCCGGGATCGTGCTGGCGCCCGTGCCTATGCACCCGTTCCTGGCTTTCGTGGCCATGCTGTGCATCGCCATGGCCTCGGGGGCCTCGGGGGCCATCAACATGTGGTGCGAGCGCGAAACCGACGCGCTAATGGCCCGCACGCAAAACCGCCCCCTGCCGCAAGGACGCATGGCGCCCGAACATGCGCTGGAATTTGGGCTTGTCCTGCTGTTTTTCTCAATCTTCCTGATGGGCTTGGCGGTGAATTTTCTTGCCGCGGCGCTGCTGGCCGCCGCCGCCGCGTTTTATATCTTCGTTTACACCATCTGGCTAAAGCCGCGCACACCACAGAACATCGTGATTGGCGGGGCGGCGGGGGCCTTTCCGCCGGTCATCGGTTGGGCGGCAGCCACGGGGCATGTGGGTCTTCCGGCGTTGGTGCTTTTCGCCTTGATCTTTTTCTGGACGCCGCCGCATTTCTGGGCACTGGCCCTTTACCGTTCCGAGGATTACGCCCGCGCCGGCATTCCCATGCTGCCGGTGGTGGCGGGCGCGCGCGCCACGAAGATTCAAATGCTGATTTACACGCTGATCCTGTTTCCGCTTTCTCTGGCGCCCTATGCCATTGGCCTGGGCGGCTCGGCTTATGCAGTGATCGCAGCGCTGCTTAGCGCGGGATTTATCGGCATGGCGGTTTGGGTGCTGCGTGATAAAACCGACCGTGCCGCCAAGGCCATGTTCCGCTATTCACTGCTTTATCTTTCCGTGCTTTTTGCCGTGCTGATACTGGGCCGGCTGATGGGGGCGGCATGAAAGATAATCCGCCCCTGCCGCCGCAGAAAAAAAACCGCAATCTGGCGGTGTTGATCGCTTTACTGCTGTTCGTGGCCGTGGTTTACGGCGTGACGATGGTAAGAATGGGGGCGGGCGGATGAGTAAGTTGTCCGATCCCAACCGCCGCATGGGCCTTTATTTGGCCGCCGTCGTGGGCGTCATGGTGCTGCTCAGCTTTGCCTCGGTGCCGCTTTATACGATGTTCTGCAAGGTCACGGGCTATGGCGGCACCACGCAGGTGGCGAAACAGGCGCCGGGAACGATTTTGAACCGCCGCCTTACCGTGCGTTTCAACACCGACGTTGCCCCTGGTTTGGGCTGGCAGTTCAAATCCGGCACCGCGCAATCGGAAACGCGCCTCGGCGAGATAAAGAATGTGGTTTACCATGTGGCGAATGACAGCGGTCGCAATCAGATCGGCGTGGCGGTGTATCAGGTGCAGCCGGAACGCGCCGGACTTTATTTTAACAAGGTCCAGTGCTTCTGCTTTAACCAGCAGCCCTTGGCCGCGGGGCAAAGCGCGCAGTTGCCGGTGCAGTTTTTCATCGATCCCGCTTTCGACAAAGACCCGCAGATGGAAGGCGTGGATACCATCACGCTGTCTTACACTTTTTTCCCGGCCAAAAGCCCGCGCCTGGCCCAGGCGCAGAAGGCGTTTGAGGCCTATGAACAACGTTTAGCGAAATCCAACCCTTAAAGGAGTGTCGAATGGCCAAGCACGATCATCATGAAGGGAATGTCTACGAAGACAGCGGCATTCCGCAGCCTTACCACCTGGTCAGCCCCTCGGTGCTGCCGCTGTTGGGCGCGGCGGCGGGCGGCCTTTTGGCGCTGGGCATGGTGCTGTTCATGCACAAGGTTGCGATTTTCAGCATTCCTGTCGGCATCAAGGGAATCCTGCTGGGCTTTGCCTGCGTAGGGGCGGTGATGGTGTATTGGTGGCGCGATGTGATCCATGAAGCCTATGTCGAAAAATTTCACGGACCGATCACCCGCATCGGATTCCGTTACGGCATGGCCTTGTTCATCTGCTCGGAGGTAATGTTCTTCGTGGCGTTCTTCTGGGCCTATTTCAGTTCGGCGATATTCCCGGCGGGAGGAATCTGGCCGCCCAAGGGCATCCAGACTTTCAATCCCTTCGACATGCCTTTCATCATGACGCTGATCCTGCTGCTTTCCGGCTGCACGGTGACCTTTGCACACCATGCCCTGCAGGAAGGGCGGCAAAGCACGGCGGTAAAGGCGCTAGGCGTCACGGTGGGGCTAGGCCTTTTGTTCACCGCCTGCCAGGCGTTTGAATATTCGCATGCCGCTTTTGCCTTCAATCAGGGCATTTTTCCTTCCACCTTTTTCATGGCCACGGGGTTCCATGGCGCGCACGTAATCATCGGCACTATCTTTCTGACCGTATGCTGGTGGCGCACCGCGCAGGGCCAATTCACCAAGGACAGCCATTTCGGCTTCGAGGCCGCCGCCTGGTACTGGCATTTCGTCGACGTGGTGTGGCTGTTCCTGTTCACCTCGATCTACTGGTGGGGCGCGGGGCCGCAGCCGCCTTTCCATGGCTGAGGAACCGCTGGTTCCTTTCCTGTGGCGCGCGGTTTCCTGCCGCTGCCCGCGTTGTGGCAAGGGGAAACTGTTTGCCGATTCTCTGAAATTTACCGAACGCTGCAGCCATTGCAGCTTAGCCATCGCCAAGCATGACAATGGCGACGGCCCGGCGGTGTTTTTGATTTTTATTCTGGGTTTTCTTCTAGTGCCTCTGGCCCTTACCTTCGCGCGCTATGTGGAATGGCCGCTTTGGGCCTATGCGCTGTTATGGGGCCCCGTCATTCTGGGGGCCACGCTTGGGATGTTGCGCCCGGCCAAGGCGCTGACTTTGGCCTTGCAATACCGTCATCGCCGCGAGGTATTTGATGAGTCCTAGAATTTTCTTCGACGAGAAGGCTTTCGCCCCGCGCCTGCTTCCTACGCTATTGACGTTGTTCATGCTGGCGGTGTTGATTGGCCTTGGCACCTGGCAGCTTTATCGTGCCGAATGGAAGGGCCGATTGATTGCCGAATGGCAGACGCAAAGCGCCAAGCTGGCGCTGGAAGAACTGCCCCCGCCCGATCAAAGCGGCACGGTGACCTACCGCCGTGCCAGGCTGCTGGGAAAATTCCAGCATGAAAAATCACTCATGCTTTCGCCACGCGTGAAAAATGACCGGGAAGGGGTGGAGTTAATCACGCCGCTGAAGCTTTTGACCGGTGAAACCGTTCTGGTCGATCGCGGCTTCGTGGCCAAAGAAAGCACGGCCTCCATCGACCAGCCCATCGGCGCCGTGTTCGTGGAGGGTGAGTTGCGCGCTTTTTACCCGCGCGGCTGGATGCAACCGGAAAATAAACCCGGCGCCGAACAATGGTATTGGCTTGATCCTGCCGCCGCGGCCAGCGCAAAAAACCTTGGCGCGGTTTACCCGCTTGAATTGATCGCCGAACTTTTCCCGTTGTCAGCATGGATGAGTTGCGCGCCATGCAAACGCTTTCCTACTCTGAACTTGCCGTGCGCGTAATGAAGGATTTTGTGGCGCCCGATCTGTCGCCGGGCGAGTTGGCTGCGCTGGTGCAGGAAAGCTATGCCGGTTTTTCTTCGCCGGAGGTCACGCCACTGCGCAAGCTGGATGAAGGCCTTTTTTTGCTTGAGCTTTTTCACGGGCCTACTTTGGCTTTTAAAGACATCGCGCTGCAGTTTCTTGGCCGCGTTTTCGGCCATTTCGCGCATAAACGCGGCAGCGCGCTGACGGTGCTGGGCGCCACCTCGGGTGATACGGGCTCGGCGGCGATTGCCGGATGCCGCCGGGTGAAAGGCATTCGCGTTTTCATTCTTTATCCGCATAAGCGCCCGTCCGAGTTGCAGCGGCGGCAAATGACCTGCATTGATGCTCCCAATGTTCATGTTCTGGCGGTGCAGGGGACATTTGATGATTGCCAGGCGCTGGTCAAACGCGCTTTTCAAGATCCTGAGCTGAAAAAGAAATGCGAACTTACCGCGGTGAATTCCATCAACTGGGCGCGCATCATCGCCCAAAGCGTTTATTATTTTTATGCCGGGTTGCGTGCGGGTGCGCTGGAAAAGCCTGTGAACTTCGTAGTGCCGTCCGGCAATTTCGGGAATATCTACGCCGGTTATGTGGCCAAGCGCTTGGGTCTGCCGGTGAACAAGTTGGTGGCAGCCACCAATCGCAATGACAGCTTGGCGAAATTCATTCAAACCGGCCTGCTCCAGCCCGGGCCGGTGGTGCCGTCCTTAAGTCCCAGCATGGATATTCAGATCGCCAGCAATCTGGAACGTTATTTGTTCGAATTGCTGGGCCATGATGGCGAAGCGCTGAAAGCCGCGCTGCAGGAAGGTAGCAAGGTCAAGGGTTACAAGCTTCCCGCCGAAGCCCTGCAAAAAATGCAAGGCGATTTTTTAGCCGAACGCGCCGACGACCGCACCACCAAAGACACCATGCGCGACATGTGGACGATCCTGAACGTGCTGGCCGATCCGCACACGGCCGTGGGGCTTTATGCCGCGACCAAGCTTTACGGCTCCCTGCCCGGGTCTGTCATTTCCCTGGCCTGCGCCGATCCGGCCAAATTCCCCGACACGGTCAAGGCAGCCACGCGGCAAACCTCCCCCGTGCCGCCCTCGCTGGTGAATCTTGAGAAAAAGCGCGAACGCTTCACCATTCTTCCCAATAGCGATCAGGCCTTGCGCGGATTCATCCTGAACCATACATAGGAAACCATGACCATCAATCTCACCACCCTCGATAACGGGTTGCGCGTGGCCACCGACTCCATGGAAGGCGTGGAATCCGCCTCGCTCGGCTTGTGGGTGGGGGTTGGCACGCGCCATGAAGAGGCCGAAGACAACGGCGTGGCGCATCTGGTCGAGCATATGCTGTTCAAGGGCACCACGCGCCGCAGCGCTTTCGACATTTCCGCGCAGATGGAAAATGTCGGCGGGCATCTGAACGCCTATACCACGCGCGAGGCCACCGCCTATCACGCCCAGGTGCTGAAAAGCGACGTGCCGCTGGCGGCCGACATCCTTTGCGACATGATGCAGAACGCCACGCTGGACGAAAAAGAACTGGATCGCGAGCGCGGCGTGATTATCCAGGAAATCGGCCAGTCGATGGACCAGCCGGAAGACGTGCTGTTCGATCTGGTGCAGAAAAAAGCCTGGGGCGAGGCGGGGTTGGGCCGCCCGGTGCTGGGTTCGCCGGAAATTATCGGAAAAATCCCCCGCGCCCGGCTGCAGCATTACATGGCCAACCATTACGCCGCGCCACAGATGATTTTCGCCGCTGCGGGGGCGTTAGACCATGCCGCCATCGTGAAGCTGGCCGAAGATAATCTGTCCCGGCTGGCTCTGAAGCCGCTCACCCAGCCTGATCCGGCAAGTTTCTCGGGCGGCGACGTGCGTGAAGAGCGCGATATCGAGCAGTTACACGCCTTGATCGCTTTCAAGGGGCTTTCCTGGGCCGATGACGATTATTACGCATTATGCGTGCTTTCCACGCTGCTGGGCGGGGGCATGTCATCGCGCCTGTTCCAAGAGGTGCGCGAAAAGCGCGGGCTGGTTTACAGCATTTATTCATATGTCTCGGCCTTCGGCGATGGCGGCATGTTCGGCATTTATGCTGGCACCGACCCCATGAAGATTCAAGAGCTTTTGCCACTGGTCGCCGGCGAACTGCGCGGCGTTACGAAAAACGTGACCGAGGAAGAACTGTCCCGCGCCAAGGCGCAGCTGCGTGCGTCCTTGTTCATGGCGCAGGAAAGCAGTATGGCCCGCGCCGAACGCCTGGCCTCGAACCTGTTGATGTATGAGCGTATTGTCGGCCATGGTGAAATCGTCGCTAAAATCGAGGCGGCTTCGGCGGACGACATGAAGCGCCTGGCGCAAAACCTTCTTAAAAACCTGCCGGTTACCGGTTTTGTCGGCCCCTTGTCACAGGTGCCGGCGGGCGACGGGGTGGCAAAGTCGTTTATGGGCTGACATGTTCCAGGCTCTTCTTGCCCTCGTCGCACGCGAAAAACAGCGGCAAAGCCGCGCCTCTCCGGGCGTAATGCTGGTGGGCGAGCGCGTGATGCTGCGCGCCCCGCGCGTGGAAGACTGGCAGGATTGGGTGCGCCTGCGCTCACTCAGCGCGCCTTTTCTTCAGCCGTGGGAGCCCGACTGGCCCAAAAACGCCCTGACGCGCGATTATTACATGAGCTATTGGCGCCGCCTGGTGCGCCGCTGGGTGCAGGACCGCGAATACGCTTTCGTCATCTGTTCCAAGCCGCACGAAAACGCCTTGCTGGGTGGCATCACCGTCACCGACATCAAGCGCGAGGCCACGCAAAGCGGCACGCTGGGGTATTGGATCGGCGCGCCCTATGCCGGGCGCGGTTTCATGAAGGACGCGGCGGCGATGATCGCTGAATTTGCCTTCCGCGAATTGAAGCTGCACCGGCTGGAAGCCACCTGCATGCCTGAAAACAAGCCAAGCATCAAATTGCTGCGCGCCATTGGCATGCAGGAAATCGGCCTGGCCAAGCGCTATATGAAAATCAACAGCCAGTGGCAGGATCATGTGTTGTTTGAGAAGGTTAGCCAAGAAGCGGTAACGGCGCCGGAAAGCTTTTAGGCAGGTCGATCAGGCTGGGTGTCAAAATCCGAAAACCATGGGCCAGAAGCTCGACATAACGTCTTTCATCTCCGCTTAACTGTTTCGGAATTTCCAAAAGCAGGCGTCTTACCGTTCTTGCCACCGATCCCGGATTCTTTTGGGCGAAACCCTTCAGCTTGATGATGTCAGTGGTTCCCAGCCCATATTCCTCGCCATAGCGAACAAGAAGGTTTTTGAGGTAGAGGGATTCTTTCTTGCAAATTTCCTCGAGTCCATGTTCTCCGCTCTCAAGCGCCAGGCCGCCTGAATAGGTCATATAGGAAAAGACATGCAGGAAGGTCCGGTAAGCCGCAGCGTTGACGCGCGTGAGGTCTGGAAAGAATTCCGGGCGCGCCTCGATGAATCTCAGGGCTTTTCGTTCCCGTTGCAGTTGAAGGCTTGCCCTGGAGATAACATTTTCTTCAGGCTGGCCAAGGCGGGCTATTTGGCGCGCGGCTTCAAGCAAATGAAGCTGCTGGCTTAAGGCTTTGGGCATGACAAAATGTTTTTTATCGATGCCGGAAATAACGCCAAACTGAGGCCCATAAGGGTCTTCGATATTGGGAAGTTTTATGACCGCCCCAAAAAGTCCTTCCGCGCCAAGTTTATGCTCGCTTGTTCTGACATAGCGAGTGGAATGGCCGTCGTAGGCTGTACTGTGGGGATGCTGTAAATAATCTTTTAGAAGTTCATTATCCCAATTCAGGGCGCCGCTTAATTCAGCGGCGGTGGTCACAAAGCAGTCGTGCCGTCCCATGGCGGCCATGATGTCGGAGGTAACGCCATCGACAAAAGCGTTCAGTTTTTCCCGGCCTTTGGCATTCGGTGGCCAAGCTTGCACGTCTTGCGGGCAGATAAAAATAATCGAAAGCGGCGGCTTGCTCCAACCATGCAGCGTTTGCAGAAAATCTTTCGGCCAGAAATCAAAAACCTTCGGGCCGAAATAGCGTCGGGGTTGCGGAGCAGCCAAGGCCGTTTCCTTTTATAAAGCTCGAATATGGGTTCTATTCTAACCGGAAAACGCGAAAGTATAAAACCCCGCGAAACAGCGGATGAACAAAGTTAATTTGTTGGAATGCTTTGATTTAAGCCGCTTTCATCGCTTCGGCCATGGTCTGGCCGAGAAGCGAGGGGTTGTCGGTGACCCGGAAGCCCGCCGCGCGCATGGCGTCCATTTTATCCGTGGCGGTGCCTTTACCGCCGGAAATGATGGCGCCGGCATGGCCCATGCGCCGTCCGGGCGGGGCCGTGACGCCGGCGATGAATCCGGCGATAGGCTTCTTGACCTTGCTGGCCTTGATGAAAGCCGCGGCTTCTTCCTCGGCGCTGCCGCCGATTTCGCCGATCATGATGATGCCCTTGGTTTCCGGATCGGCCAAAAACAGTTCCAGCGCGTCGATGAAGTTCGTGCCGTTCACCGGGTCACCGCCGATGCCGATGCAGGTGCTTTGGCCTAATCCTGCGGCGGTGGTTTGCGCCACGGCTTCATAGGTAAGCGTGCCGGAACGCGAGACGATGCCAATGCCGCCGCGCTTGTGAATATGCCCCGGCATGATGCCGATCTTGCATTCGCCGGGGGTGATCACGCCCGGGCAGTTGGGGCCGATCAGCCGCGTTTTGCTGCCGGCCAAGGCGCGCTTCACGCGCACCATGTCGAGCACCGGAATGCCTTCGGTGATGCAGACCACCAGGGGGATTTTGGCGTCGGCGGCCTCAAGAATCGCGTCGGCTGCATAAGGCGGCGGCACATAGATGACGGAAGCATCAGCGCCGGTCTCATGCACGGCCTCGGCCACGGTATTGAAAATGGGCAGGTCCAGATGAATGCCGCCGCCTTTGCCGGGCGTTACGCCGCCCACCATTTTGGTGCCATAAGCAATGGCCTGTTCGGAATGAAACGTGCCCTGCGAGCCGGTGAAGCCCTGGCAGATGACTTTGGTGTCTTTGTTGACGAGAACGGACATTTTTTACCTCTGTATAAGGGACCCGGGATTCGGGACTCGAGAATAGATGTTTAATCCCGTGTCCCGATTCCCGGATCCCGAATTAAGCCGCCACCTTTTTCAGCGAGCGCACCGCTTTTTCAGCGGCCTCGGCCAGGGTTGCGGCGGACATGATCGGCAGCCCGCTTTCGGCCAGAATCTTTTTGCCCAGATCCACGTTGGTGCCTTCCAGGCGCACCACCAGCGGCACGGAAAGCTTCACCTCGCGCGCGGCGGCAATAATGCCCTCGGCGATAATGTCGCAACGCATGATGCCACCGAAAATATTCACCAGAATGGCCTTCACATGCGGGTCGGACAGGATGATTTTGAAAGCTGCCGTCACGCGTTCCTTGGTGGCGCCGCCGCCGACATCCAGGAAGTTGGCGGGCTCACCGCCGAATAGCTTGATGATGTCCATGGTGGCCATGGCCAGGCCCGCGCCGTTGACCATGCAGCCGATGCTGCCATCCAGCTTCACATAGTTCAGTTCGTGCTTGGTGGCTTCCCGTTCGGCGGGGTCTTCCTCGGATTCATCGCGCATGCCCTGCACGTCTTTCTGGCGGAACAGGGCGTTATCATCGAAGTTTATCTTGGCGTCCAGGGCGATGACGTCGCCCGCGCCGGTAACCACCAGCGGGTTGATTTCAACGATCGAGGCGTCCAGCTCGATAAAGGCCTTATACATGGCAACCAGGAATTTCACCGCATTGTTCACCTGCGCGTCTTCAAGCCCAAGGCCGAAAGCGATTTTGCGCGCGTGAAAGGGCTGCAGCCCGGTGACCGGGTCAATGGCGGTTTTCAGGATTTTTTCAGGATGCTTGGCGGCGACTTCCTCGATCTCCATGCCGCCTTCGGTGGAGGCCATGACCGTGATGCGCGAGGTGGCGCGGTCGACCAGCATGCCAAGGTACAGCTCGCGCTTGATGTCGCAGCCTTCTTCGATATAAAGCCGCTGCACCGTCTGGCCCTTGGGGCCGGTTTGATGCGTGACCAGGGTGGAGCCCAAAAGCCGCTCGGCCTGGGTTTTCACCTCTTCAATGCTTTTCACCACTTTGACGCCGCCCGCCTTGCCACGGCCGCCGGCATGAATTTGCGCCTTCACCACCCAGACCGAACCGCTTTTCCCGGCAGCCAGCTGCTCGGCCCCATGGATGGCTTCGTTGACGTTGAAAGCGGGAAAGCCGCGCGGCACGGCCACGCCATAGCGGCGCAGCAATTCCTTGGCCTGGTATTCGTGGATGTTCATGAGGGAACGAAGGACTAGGGGCTAGGGACTAGGGACTAGGGGCTAGGGACTAGGGACTAGAGAATAGAGACTAGGGTTTAGGATTAAAAACGTTAAATGTAAAGCCAATCACGCCAGTATTTATCCTAACTAGCCCCTAGTCCCTAGCCTCTAGTCCCTTTTTATATCTTCGTGACGCTTAGAACATGGACAATGAAAAAGATCACCGTCAGGACCATGGCAAGAAGGCTGGCCACAAAGGCGCCAAACATCAGCACACGCGGCATGCCTTCCTGCGTAAATTCAAGATGGCTGGCGGCATAGTGCAACAAGCTGAGCAGGGTTAGCTGTTTGGGATCGGCAATGCCCGGATAGGCGGCATCGATGACGCCGGTTTGCAGGAAAATGTTGCATATCAGGCGCAGGAACATGCCGTGCGTTTCATGCAGCCCCTCCAGACCCGAGCCCAGTTCGGGGTTGAGCAGGAAGCGCATGATCTCGCGCCGCTTTTGCGTGCGCGGATCGATGGGCCGGCCTTTTTTATCCACCAGCGGCGGCTGCGGCTGCTGAATAAAATTCGGCCGCTGCGGCGGCGGCGGCTGGAAGGGGTTAAAGGGCGTGAAGGACATGATGAATCTTATAAGCTGAGTTGAAGAGTTAGCAAGAGGTGATTATGCATCGGAAGAACCGGGATTCCAAATGGCTTGAGCCTCTGCCCAGTTTGAAGCACCACTGTTTGGATTAAGTGCTTTCTCCCCTTTCTGTCCTTGCTGTCCTTGCTGTCCTTGCGACCCATCATGCCCAGAGGTACCTGACGGGCCTGACTGGCGCGCGGTGGAGAGTGCGTTATTACTTTGATCCAACGCCATATCAGCCCGTTCAGTGGCCCTTCTGACTTGTCCGTCTAGCCCGCTGTTGGACTCGCCAACCGTTCTGATGAACTCATTCGCGCCTGTCATGGTGTCCCCATTCCGGCTAAATTGGGCACCTGCTGGGCCATCGGCGCTGGCTAAGGTGAGGCGCGCGCCGCCTATGCTGCGAGTCAATGGCGAACTGCTAAGTCCATGTGCATGTTCGCCGCCGCCCTTCCACGGGTCAGCATCCGCTACGGCGCTGGCGGGTAGTCGACCACCATCGCCGGCATCGCTACGGCGACCGCCGCCGGGATTGTCGGGTCCGGGCGCGGGGTTGGTGCTGTCACCCGGGGCTCTGCTACCGTTGCCAATGCCTTTCGGCGCCGCTTTTTTCCCGCCGCCCTTTCCGCCTTTTCCGCCGCCATGCGGCTGCATGCCGGCGGCCATTTCCTTACCCGCGCTGAGCGAGGCATAGGCCATGCCGCTCAGGCCCTGGCCAATACCGGCCGTGCCAATCTGCGCCGTCTGCACCGCGGCCTGGGCATCGCCCAGATTCTCTTCGTGCGCCTTGCCGCCCATCCAGGTCACGGCATGGCGGCCGATGGTGTCCATGGCCTTCAGCGCCGCGTTCAGGCACATGTAAAGGATCGACACATACATCATGCCGAAGGCGATTTTGCACACCACATACATAGCGCCCTTGAAAGTGCCCACATTGCTGGCGATGGCGTAATAGAAGGTCGTGACCAGATAGGCCGCGACGTCAAACATCAGAATCGACGCAATCATGCCAAAGACCGTGGCCACCGGCCGCAAGAAGGTATGGATGATCAGAAAGTATCCCGGCTCGACTTTTTGCCCGGCAAAGCCTTCGCCATAGGGCGTCAGCCAGGCTAGGGCCAGCAGCGGCACGCAGGTCAGGGTTTCGATCACCGAAAGCAGCCAGGTCATCACCGACAGCACGAATTTGCTGAACGGCAGCAGCGGCATGAAAATGCCCAGCAACATGCCCATATTGATCAACGCCGCCGACCACGCGGCCAGAATGGGAACCGCCATGGTGGCGAAGAAAATGCCGCCCTTGGGACCGAAAGCCTTGCTGCCATCGCTGGAATCGATTTGCGAGGAGTACATGGCGTGCTGCGGCTCGTTCACGCCCAGCTCCACCGCCGCGCCCACGAAGTCCAGCGCGGTGCGGATCATGCGATGGCCCAAATCCACCAGCTCGGCCAATGGGCTGTTCCCCAGATCAATATAGAAGGCGATGCTGCCGGGCGCCCACAGGCCGGAAATCACGCCCAGCTGGTCAAGGAACAGCATCATCAGGTCGACGAATTTGCGTCCGGCGACGGTGTTGCCGATCATGTCGGGGTCGGCGCCGCCACCGGAAAGATGTGATTTATATTTACTGACAATCCATTCGGCCATTTTATAGAAAGCTATTTGCACCTTTTCAGGGCGGATCTGTTCCGATTTTGGGCCCATCACAATGGGCAGCGTGTCGGTTCCTGAAACGCGGTTCGATCCGCCCGCGGCCAGGGTAAGGAACCACGAACCTGCCGAAACCCATCCCGCGCCGGCCGAACCGCCGGCGTTGTTCCAGCCGCCCGACACTGATTCCAGCGCGCCCAGCGCGAAGGAAAGAGGCATCGCGGGGTAGGGGCCGGGATCCTGGCTGTATTGTGAATTGCCCTGCATGAAGTAGGGCGCGTATTGCTCCATGGATTCAATAATGCCCTGAAGCTCGCCTACGCCCGCCGCGGCGCCTGGACCCATGGCGAAGACAATAATGCTGCCGCACAGGGATTCGTATTTCTCATTGCCGTAAAGCGTAGCCGGGCCATAGGTCTTTTCTTCGATGCGGCCTTTCTGGCCCCCCGATTTTTCCAGATAGTTATTGATAAGCGCCTTGCAGGCGCCAATCTTGGCGGCCTCACGCGCCAGGGCGCCGGTATCCGGTGGGTCGGGCGTGGGATCCGAGCCTGCGCCCGAGCCCGCATGATGCAGGAACAAGTCCCACACCTTGGTGGCCATGTTCGAGCCCCATTCGATGACCTCCAGGGCGATGTATTGCGAAGAATTAAGCCCGCTGGACAGCGGCACCAGAAGCCCGATGGCGATCACCAGGCGAATGGGCGACCAAAGCTGGTTGGCGCGCTTGCCGCCCACGATACCCTGATGGGCGGTTTCCGTCACCATCACCAGCAGGTGATAAAGAAGAATAATGGAAGCGACAATCAAAAGCGCGTTGCTGTAAAGGCCAAGGGCAATGCGCAGGGCGCCGGCAATGCTGGAAGCGGCGCCGGGATCGGCGATAAACGCCGGCCCGCCATTGCCGCGCAGCAAGCGGATCCAGGCGCTGCCCGAGTTGCCGTCGGGATTGAAAATACCGGTGGCGTTGCCATCGAGATTGGGATTGGGAATGGGGTGTTCTTTATCAGGCACCGTGCCGTCATAAGGGCTCCGCCAATGTGGATCCGGCAGGACGGGCGGATCCGTTGCAAAAGCGTTATCGGCAAAGCCAGCGGCAAAGAACAGCGTTAGCAGAATCATCGGTAGCAAAAAAAGCACGGCGCGTGCGCGCGGCCGTCCGCCGGTTTGCGGAAGCAAACGGTTCAGAAAATTAGAAAGGTACGCCGGTATGCCAAGCAAGGCCGTGTGACTCTCAATGCATGGGAAAATGCTTTTAAGTTTTTGATTTAATGAAACCTCTTTTCATGGAGGCGCGATTTCTGCATCGCCGCCGGCATGCTTAAGGAATCGTTAAAATACTTGCGCATTCCCCCGAGTGAAATTAGCGGAGAAAGGTTGAGGGGGGATTAATCCGCCGTTTTGCTTGAGACGGCGGGGGGTTAGCGGCGCCCGATTTTCGGCGAAAAAGGGCGGGTT
>JACQAB010000201.1 GCA_016195205.1 Pseudomonadota bacterium | reverse complement strand
CCTGAATGATTTCCTCAAGCGCCGGCTCGAACGTGTAACCAATTTTGGGAATATCGCCAAGCTTGTAATCGCAGCCTTCGGTCATGGCTGCCACCAGCGCAAGACCAGGCGGATTAAAGCCGATGGCGCAGGCAAGATTTTCCGCGGGCAAAAAAAGTTGTGGAAGTTCTCCGGCATGGCTTTTCAAAAAAGTCCGCCCGGCCGCCGCGCGCTTATCGATAACAGGTTGTCTGATGGCGATATCCGGAACCAATCATGCCTCCTTTAAAATCATGTGAAGACTATAAAGGTTCTGTCCTGGCCTGTAAATCTTACAAAGACTCTCGCGGGAAGCGCCGGTACGCCAGCACCCATACCGCGATCACATTCACCGTCGGCACCAGCAGCAGTAGCGCCCACAGCGGCTTATAGCCCAGCCGCGCCAGAATAAACCCCGCGCAGCCCAGCAGCGTCATGATGATGAGGCCGATCACCGTATAGGAAAGATACGGCGGCAGCGCCATGAACCACGCCTGCGGGGCGTAGAGGGTGGTGAGGATTTTATCCAACCCAACCTCCCGGCCTGATTCCCGCGCAAGCGGGAATCCAGGCGGCCCTTCGGGCCGCGCGCCGCGCAACGGCACACTGGACCCCGGCTTCCACCGGGATGAGGCTCTCTTTTTTGAATGTTTTTCTCATATGGGCGTCTTCACCGGTTGTCGCGGCTTCTCCGGATCAGGAAAATTCGGCCATTTTTTCAGCGTCAGCGGTAGCGCCGCCAGCAGCAGGCCGGAAATCGGCACCAGCACCGAGGCAAATATCAGCAGCGCCCATAAAGGCGACAGCCCCACGCGCCGGTAAAGCCGCATCAACGGCCAGATCAGCAGCAGATCGGCGATAAGGATATGCAGGAGGGGGGGAAGATGCGGCATACTTTACGCCGCCGCGCGTTTCTCGCGCTCGCGCATCAGCCTAGCCGCCTGCACCATGTTCTGCAACGCCGCCTTCACCTCTGGCCAGCCGCGGGTTTTCAAGCCGCAATCGGGATTCACCCAGATCTGCTCGGGCTTCAGCACCGCGCGGGCTTTTTCCAGCAGTACGGTCATTTCCTCCACGCTGGGCACGCGCGGCGAGTGAATGTCATACACCCCGGGGCCGATTTCGTTGGGGTATTTGTAATTCACGAAGGCATCCAGCAATTCCATTTGCGAGCGCGAGGTCTCGATAGAAATCACATCGGCGTCCATCGCCCCCACCGCCTCGATAATGTCGTTGAACTCGGAATAGCACATATGCGTGTGGATTTGCGTTTTGTCCTCCACCGTGCAGGCGGTTAAACGGAACGCATCCACCGCCCATTTCAAATAGGCCTTCCACTCCGCCTTGCGCAGCGGCAGGCCTTCGCGAATGGCAGGTTCATCAATCTGGATGATGCGGATGCCGGCTTTTTCCAGGTCGGCCACTTCGTCGCGGATCGCCAGGGCCAGTTGCTTGCAAGTTTCAGAACGCGGCTGGTCGTCGCGCACGAAAGACCATTGCAGCATCGTCACCGGCCCGGTCAACATGCCCTTCATGATTTTAGGCGTGATCGATTGCGCGTATTGCGTCCAGGGCACCGTCATCGGCTTGGGGCGCGACACGTCGCCGAAAAGGAGCGGCGGCTTCACGCAGCGCGAGCCATAGCTCTGCACCCAGCCGTTTTTGCTGAAAGCATAGCCTTTCAGTTGTTCCCCAAAGTATTCGACCATGTCATTACGTTCGGCTTCGCCATGCACCAGCACATCCATGCCGATCTCTTCCTGATAGCGCACCACCGAGGCGATTTCCTTCTTCATCGCCGCCTCATAGCCCGCGTCGTTCAGCGCGCCCTTCTTGTGCTGCGCCCGCGCCTCGCGGATTTCGGGCGTTTGCGGGAACGAGCCGATGGACGTGGTGGGGTAAGCCGGAAGCTTGAACGCGCCGCGCTGCAATTGCGCGCGCTGCGCAAAGCCGGAATGGCGGTTCAGCATTTTATCGGTCACCGCCACGGAACGCTGCTTCACCGCCGGGTCGTGAATGCGCTTCGAAGCCTTGCGCGAAACCTGCGCCGCGTCGCTGGCTTTCAATTCAGCCGCAATGGCGTTGCGGCCCTGCGTGCCGCCCTTGGCCAGCAGGGCGATTTCGGCAAGCTTCTGCTTGGCAAACGCCATCCAGCCCTTCAACTCGGCATCCAGCTCGGTTTCCAGATCCAGATCCATCGGCGTGTGCAGAAGCGAGCAGCTTGGCCCCACCGCCACGTTCTCGGCGCCCAGCTTTGCCGCGGCTTTTTCCACCACGGCCAGCGAAACGGAAAGATCATTGCGCCAGATGTTGCGCCCATCCACCAACCCCAGGCCCAGCTTCTTGCCGGTTTTTGCCGCGGCGGCGATGCACGCCTCCAGCTGCTGCGGCGCGCGCACCAGATCGACATGCAACGCCGCCACCGGCAGCGAAAACGCCAGATCCAGATTATCTCCCAGCGCGCCGAAATAGGTGGCGATGAAGGGATTCAGCTTCGCTGAAACCTTGCCCAGTTTTTCATAGGCGGTTTTATAGGCGGCGCGGGCTTCCTCGCTTAAATCGGTGACAAGGCAGGGTTCGTCGATCTGAATCCAGTCGGCGCCAAGCTCAGCCAGCTTTTGTAAAATCTGTTCATAGACTGGCACCAGCCTGGCCACGGTGTCCTTCAGCGACCAGCCGGAAACTTTCGCCTTGCCGAGCAGCGCGAAAGTCACCGGGCCGATCAGCACTGGAAAGGTGTTGAAGCCCGCCTTGCGGCTTTCCTGGAATTCGTCGAACACCTTGCTACCGCTCAGCTTGAATTCCTGGCCTTCCTCGAATTCTGGCACCAGATAATGGTAATTGGTGTCGAACCATTTGGTCATTTCCATCGCCGGGGCGTCCTTGCTGCCGCGCGCCATGGAAAAATAAACTTCCAGGCTGCCGGGCGCACCCACCGCACGGTGACGCTTGGGCACACAGCCCAGAAGGGCGGCCATGTCCAGCACCTGATCGTAAAACGAAAAATCATTGCAAGGAACGGCGTGAATTCCGGCGTCTTTCTGCATCTGCCAGTGGCGGCGGCGCAGCGCGGCACCGGCCTGCAGCAATTCCTTCTGGCCCAGCTTGCCCTGCCAGTAAGCCTCCACGGTTTTTTTCAGCTCGCGCTGCGCGCCAACACGCGGAACACCCAGATTTAATGCCGTGATCATGTTTTTCTCCTCAGTTTTGCGTTACTTAAACCACCAAGCCCGCCGCGCGGCAAGCATCCCGGCAGAGGCCGGCCCTATTCAGCGTATAAAAGTGAAAATGCGGCACGCTCTTCGCCTTTAAACCGCGGATCTGCGCCACCAGCAACTCCAGCGCCAGTTTGGGCGTGTCTTCCTCTTTCAGTTTTTCAAAGCGCGCCACCAGCCAGCCGGGCACCTTCGCCCCGCATTTATCGGCGAAAACCTGCATGCGTTGGAAATTGGCGATGGGCAGCAACCCGGGCAAAATGGGCGTGGTAATCCCTGCCTTGGCGGCCAGATCAAGAAAACGGAAATAGCTGTCGTTCTCGAAAAAGAACTGGGTGATGGCGCGCTTGGCCCCCGCCGTGCATTTTTTTTTCAGCGCCTCGATATCGGTCTCCAGGCTGGGTGCATCGGGATGCTTTTCCGGATAAGCTCCCACGCTGATGTCAAAATCATGCTGGGCGCGAAGCCCGGCCACGAATTCGTCGGTGAAGCGGTAATGGCGGCCTTCGGTGTAGTCGGGGGCGCGCCAGCCGGGCGGAAAATCACCGCGCAGGGCGACGATGCGGCGAATGCCGTTGTGCCACAGCCCGGCGGTGAATTCAGCCAGCTCGTGCTTGGACAGGTTGATATAGGTCAGGTGCGCCGCGGTGCTGATGCCGGTTTCTTTCTGGATGCGCAGGGCCAGATGCCCCGTGCCGGTGGCCCCCGTGCCGCCCGCGCCGAAGGTCACGGTGATGAAGGCGGGATTCAATTTCGCCAACTCATGCACCGCGTTGAACAGCGGCGCCACGCCTTCTTCGGTTTTGGGCGGGAACATCTCGAAGCTGAAGGTGGGATGGGTCATGGCTGCTTGCCTCCGCCCATCCAGCCCGTAAAAGCCTGGCGCAGCAGGATCTGCCACAGGTGAACCTGGTTACGCGGCTGATAAGGCACCACTACTTTTTCTTCCGCCACCGG